>JBJEZM010000001.1:0-6268 GCA_051887395.1 Oscillospiraceae bacterium
GCTCCTTAATTTTAGGGCTATTTAGACTTTTAGACTTAATTTCAACAACATCGCCCTGCTTAAGCAGAATTGATGAAATATTAGCTTTATTGCCATTTAATGCAAAATGGTTATGACGTACCAATTGCCTTGCTTCTTTGCGCGATGATGCAAAGCCTGCACGGTATACAATGTTATCTAATCTTAGTTCTAAAATTCTAAGCAAGTTTTCACCTGTAACTCCTTGCTTTCTTTCTGCCATCTCAAAATATTTTTCAAACTGGCTTTCCAAAATACCATAAAAGCGCCTTGTTTTTTGCTTTTCACGCAATTGCAAACCATATTCCGATGTTTTCTTTCTACCCTTGCCATGTTGACCAGGCAAACTATTTCTACGAGTTATTGCGCATTTATCTGAATAACATCTAGCACCTTTAAGAAATAACTTCTGTGATTCTCTTCTACAAAGTTTACATGCTGCTCCTATATATCTTGCCATTTTTTAAATTCACCTCCATTAAACTCTTCTTCTTTTTGGCGGTCTACAACCATTGTGCGGTATTGGCGTTACATCTTTAATCATATTAATTTCTAGCCCTGCAGATTGTAAAGCTCTAATTGCAGCTTCTCTGCCAGAACCAGCACCTTTAACTAGCACTTCAACTGATTTTAAACCGTATTCCATAGCAGCTTTTGCAGCTGATTCTGCTGCAGTTTGCGCTGCAAATGGCGTTGATTTTCTTGAGCCTTTAAACCCTAAAGCTCCTGCACTTGCCCAAGAAAGTACATTGCCCACTGTATCCGAAAGTGTAACTATTGTGTTATTAAACGTTGATTGAATATGTGCTACACCTTTGTTCACGTTTCTTTTTTTTGCTGCTCTTCTTATCCTTGTGCCCTTTTTAGCTACTACTTTTGCCATTAAAACACCTCCTAGTTAACTACTTCTTTTTGTTTGCAATTGTTTTACGCGGACCTTTTGCCGTTCTTGCATTTGTTTTTGTTCTTTGGCCTCTTACCGGTAAACCTTTTCTGTGCCTGATTCCACGGTAGCAACCAATTTCTATTAATCTTTTTATATTTAATGCTACTGTCCTTCTTAGGTCTCCTTCAACTGCCATAAATTTATCGATATATTCTCTAATCTTAGTGAGATCTGCTTCTGTTATATCTTTTACACGTATATCTGGATTAACACCAGTTTGAGCCAAAATCTTTTGAGCAGATTGCCTACCTATGCCATAAATATAAGTCAGCCCAATTTCTATACGCTTTTCACGCGGTAAATCTACCCCTGCTATACGAGCCATGCTATAAACACCTCCATTTTATTTTTAGCCTTGCCTCTGCTTATGCTTTGGATTTTCACAAATTACCATAACTCGACCTTTTCTTTTTATTATTTTACATTTTTCACAAATCGGCTTGACTGAAGGCCTGACTTTCATAAGAAATACCTCCCATGTATTTTATTTTGTGCGCCATGTTATTCTGCCTTTTGTCAGATCATATGGTGACATCTCTACCAAAACTCTATCTCCTGTTAATATTTTAATAAAGTTCATCCTCAACTTACCAGAGATATGAGCTAATATTTTGTGACCATTGTCTAATTCAACCACAAACTGAGCGTTAGGTAGTGTTTCTACCACTTTTCCTTCTATCTCTATCACATCTTCTTTAGACAAAACAAAACAACCTCCCTACTCTTGCTATAGTTAAATACAAAAGACATTTTTATGAATTAAAATCGCTTAAAGCTTTTCTTAAATGACAATCATTTTTAATTGTTTTTAAATCTACCTTTTTGTTTGTTTTACTTAAATGAATTCGGTTCTTCTTTTTAGGTGACTCTAATTTTCTTGACCTGCCATTTACTATCCAGCAGAAACGTTCATCTGATTTTATTACCACAAAAAAGCCACTTTTATCATGCCCGGCTTTTGACCATACAATATCACCATCTTCTATTATCATAACCAACCCTCTTATTTAACATAGCGTTAAAATCTGCGGACCATCTTCCGTTAATGCTATTGTATGTTCAAAATGTGCAGAATAACTACCGTCTTTAGTAATTACTGTGCCATTTGGCTGCGTTTGTACCTTTTCTGTGCCAATATTTACCATAGGTTCTATAGCTAAAGTCATTCCGCTTTCAAGCCTAGCTCCATGTCCCGAGTTTCCAAAGTTAGGTACTTCCGGACCTTCGTGTAAATTACGACCTACTCCATGCCCTACGTAGTCTCTTACCACATAAAGCCCTCCAGATTCTACACAAGTTTGTACTGCATGTGAAATAGCCCCAACTCTTGCCCCCACAACAGCTGCTTTAATACCGAGCATAAGACTATTTTGTGTTACATTTAAAAGATGCTCTAAATCATTGCTGATTCTGCCAACGGCAAATGTTGCTGCATTATCGCTATGGAATCCATTCAAAAACGCACCAACATCCACACTAACTATATCGCCTTCTTGCAGCACTCTATTGCTAGAAGGGATACCATGCACAACTTCGTTATTAACCGAGATGCATGCACTAGCCGGGAAGCCACCATAGTTTAAAAACGATGGTATCGCTCCTTTTGAAATTATATAATCTTCTGCAATTTTATTTATATGCTGAGTTGTAACTCCTGGTTTCACTGCTTCGCCTGCTTTAAAAAGTGCAACAGCAGCTATGTAACATGATTTTCTCATCAACCCGATTTCTTCATCTTTTTTGATAATAATCATTACAAACTCTCCAAAACAGCAAATATTTCTTTAGAGACATTATTTATTTGTTGATTGCCATTAATCTCTTTTAAAAGATTTTTAGCCTTATAATATTCAATTAAAGATTCCGTTTTTTTGTGATACACATCCAGTCGTTCTTTTATAGCCTCTTCGTTATCGTCGTCGCGTTTAAAAAGTTCTCCACCACACTGTTCACAAATAGTTTTGCTTTCTTCGTTATAAACCTTGCCGCAGCTTTTACACACTTTTCTACGTAAAACTCGTTCCTTAACAACATCTTCTGGCACATTAATATAAATAACCGCAACAATACTTATATTATGCTTTTCAATAGCCTTTGCCTGAACAAGTGTTCTTGGCACCCCATCCAAAATGTATCCGTTAGTATATTTGTTACTTTTAAGTTCGTTAAAAACTAACTCCATAACAAATTCATCCGAAATCAATTGGCCGCCTTGCATTTCTCCACTGAGCTTAGAATCTACACTCTGTTTTTTTGCAAACTCGCGCAAAATATCACCAGAAGAAACTATTGGTATATTAAAATGTTCAGCAATTACTTTGCTTTGGACCCCTTTGCCAGCTCCCGGAGCACCTAGTAAAATTATATTCATTGTTTATAAAACCTTTCTATTTTCTTATCACTCCAAAAAGCCTTTGTAGTGCTTCATCATCATCATAGATTCAATTTGCTTCATTGTGTCCAAAGCCACTCCAATAACTATCAGTATTGTTGTGCCACCCAAAGCTATATTCATGTGAACAAACGAGTTTATAATCATTGGTAGTATTGCAACAAAGCCTAAAAATAATGCTCCTACAAATGTAACTTTTGAAATTACTTTAGTTAAATACTCCATTGTTTGAGCCCCTGGCCTTATTCCAGGTATTGTACCATTATTTTTGCGCAAATTGTTCGCTATCTCTATTGGGTTATACTGCATAGACACATAAAAATAATTAAAACCTATAATCATAATAAAGTAAATAACTGAATATAAAACCTTGCCATGCTCTAAATAATCTAGCCCTTTCCCAAACCAGGTTTGGGAATCTTTGTCGAAAATAAGCTTTAACATACTAAAAAAAGCTAAAAATGAAGATGCAAATATTATAGGCATAACCCCTGCCATGCTTAGCTTTATTGGAATATGCGTATTTTGCCCACCATACACTCTTCTACCCACAACTCTTTGTGCATATTGAATTGGCACTCTGCGTTCTGCGTTGGTTATAAAAATAATCAAAATAGTAATCAAAATAAACACTAACACTAACAGAATTGCAACTATTGCTTCTTTTCCGCTTGCTTTACACATTGCATAAATCTTTCCAAACGCAGCAGGCCCTCTTGAAAGTATGCCCGCAAACAAAACAATAGATATTCCGTTCCCAATTCCTTTATCATTAATCTTTTCACCCAACCACATCACCAAAGCACTACCAGCTGTAAAGGTTGCAACTATTACAATTGCCGAAAACAAGCCAGCAACTCCACTGCAATATTTTACTACTTGGTTTCTAAACATTGTATTCCCGCCACGGAGCAAAAGATAAAATGTTACCGATTGAATTAGTGCTAAAACTACCGTAAAATACCGTGTAATTTTGTTTATTTTCTTCTGACCTTCTGCGCCCTCTTTTGCCATTCTTTCTAGAGCCGGTATACCAAATGTTAGCAGCTGAATTACAATAGAAGATGTTATATACGGTGAAATAGACATAGAAAATATTGTTACACGAGAAAAAGCTCCGCCAGTAAATGCATCTATATAACTAAAAAAATTGTTTTGAGTTGGTGCTAAGTCGTGTAGTTCATTAAAGTTCAAAAACGGAACCGGAATTGTAGAACCTATTCTAAATACCAAGATAATCATTATTGTATAAAATAATTTTTTGCGCAAATCCGGCAATTTAAACATGTTTTTTATTATAGTGAACAATTACTCCACCTCAATTCTGCCGCCCGCTTTTTCTATCTTTTCTTTTGCAGACTTCGAAAACGCAGCAACTGTAACATTGAATTTTTTGCTTAGTTCACCATTACCTAAAAGCTTAATACCAGCTAATACTTTTTTAACAAGCCCAGAATTTATTATAGCTTGTGTATCTATTGTTGCATTATCTTCAAAGCGTTTTTCTAAATCTCTTATATTAACAACTGCATATTCTGTAGAGAATATATTTGTAAAGCCTCGCTTTGGCAAGCGCCTATAAAGTGGCATTTGGCCTCCTTCAAAACCCGGTCTAACTCCGCCGCCAGATCTAGCGTTTTGCCCTTTGTGCCCTTTGCCAGATGTTTTGCCATTGCCAGAACCCGCTCCTCTGCCTTTGCGGTACGCTTTTTTATTAGAGTTTGGCGCAGGTGATAATTCGTATAACTTCATTGCATTCCCTCCTTTTAGTTAATTTTAAACCTCACTCGTTTGGATGAGGTATGAAATTTGGGAAATCTTGCCTTTAAGCGCATCATTCATAACATGCACAACTTCTTTACCTGTTTTATTAAGACCTAAAGAATGAGCTGTGGCAATATGTTTGGCATTTCTGCCAGATAAACTTTTAACTAATTTTATTTTAATGCTGCTTGCTTGGGTTTCCCTTTTTGCTTTTGCCATAAAAATCACCCTTTTACTTTAGAATTTCTTGCGCTGTTTTGCCTCTTATCTCTGCAACCTCATCTACATTACGAAGAGCTTTCAAACCTTCAACTGTTGCTCTAACAACATTGCATGGGTTATTAGAACGCAAAGATTTTGTTCTAATATCTTTTACCCCTGCTGCCTCTAAAACTGCACGCATTGGCCCACCTGCTATAATTCCTGTTCCTTCTGATGCCGGTTTCATTAAAACTTCACCTGCGGCGAATTTGCCAATAATTTCATGTGGAATTGTTGTACCTTTTAAAGCTATTTTTATCAAATTCTTTTTTGCATCCTCAATTCCTTTACGCACAGCATCTGCAACCTCCGAAGCTTTACCCATACCAAAACCAATAACTCCTTGGCCATTCCCAACAACAATCAAAGCTGAAAATTTGAAAATCCTTCCACCCTTAACTGTTTTTCCTACTCTATTAACCGAAACAACTGTTTCTTTCAGATTCTTTAAATCCACAGCACTTTCATCCAACTTTAACAAACAATTTCACCTCCTAAACTAAAACTCAAGACCACCTTCACGAGCCCCATCTGCAAGCTCTTTTACACGGCCATGATATAAATATCCACCACGATCAAAAACCACACATTTAATGCCCTGCTTTTTTGCACGTTCTGCTATAAGCAGCCCTATTTTGTGTGCAGCTTCCTTATTGCCGCCATTGCCCTCATATGCTTTTTCTGTTGTAGAGGCACTTGCTAATGTAATGCCTTTAACGTCATCTATAAGTTGCGCATAAATATGTTTTGCCGAACGAAACACATTCAACCTCGGCCTTTCTGATGTTCCGCTAATTTTTTTGCGTACAATCAAATGCCTGCGAACTCTGGTGGTTTGTTTGTTCCACGCTCTAGACACGATGCTTCACGCTCCTTTACTTCTTACC
>JBJEZM010000002.1:0-6180 GCA_051887395.1 Oscillospiraceae bacterium
CTCTGAACAGTTAACACTCCTGCTTGTTTTAGCCTTTCAACACATTGCCTGGTCTGCTCTAAAGCAAAATAGTCTACCACAGATTCTGCCATAACTTCTCCGAAACCATCAATAGCTGCAACTTCAAACTGCTTAGCCTCAAATAGTTTTTCTATATCTTTAAATTCCTTAGCTAAATCTAAAGCGGCTCTTTTCCCAATATTCCTAATCCCCAAAGCATATAAAAGCCTTGCCAGCCCCGACTCTTTAGATCTATTAATTGAATTTATAATATTAGCTGCAGATTTCTTACCAAAACGTTCCAGCATTAAAAAATCTTGTTCAGTTAAATAATAAATATCTGCCACACTAAAGAGCAATTTTGCCTCGATTAATCTTTCAATAATTGCTGGGCCTAAACTCTCAATATTCATAGCATCGCGCGATGCAAAATGTTCAATTGCCCTAGAAAGTTGCGCAGGACAATTTGAATTAAAACACCGTTTCTCGCAACCATCTTCAAACAATTTGCCGCCACAAGACGGGCAATATTCTGGCAGCATAAAATATCCGTTAGATTTACCAACAACCCCCACTACTTCTGGGATAATATCGCCAGCTTTTCTAACAATAATATCACTCCCAATATTTATCCTTTTGCTTCTTATAAGCTCCTGGTTATGCAAAACCGCTCTGCTAACCATGGAACCCGAAATTAAAACCGGGTTAAAAACCGCCACAGGAGTAATAACGCCCGTGCGCCCTACATTAACTTCAATATTTTTTATTTTAGTTTGTGCTTCTTCTGGTTGGTATTTAAAAGCAACAGCCCATTTAGGGTATTTTGAAGTTTTCCCCAAACGCTCACGTAATCTAAGATTATCTACTTTTACCACCGCACCGTCTATTCCAAACCCATATTGGTGGGATTCTTGCCTTATTCTTTCTATATTCGTTTCAATCTGCTGTAAATCTTTCAAACGTTCAGAAACAGCAATTGTGGCAAATCCCATACTTTTTAGCCATTTTATAGACTCAAAATGGCTTTCAAAATTAACTCCATCGGCATATTGCAAATTAAATACAAAAATCTCGAGCTTTCTGGCTTTTGCAATCTTCGGATCTTTTTGCCGCAAAGAACCTGCTGCCGCATTGCGAGCATTTTTAAACTCAGCTTCGCCCGATTTTTTTTGTTCCTCAATTAAACTTGCAAACACTAAATTGGGCATGTAAACTTCTCCACGCACAATTAATTCCTTTGCAGCACAAGGGATGGTTAAAGGAATAGACTTAATTGTCTTAATATTTTCTGTAACATCTTCTCCAACAAACCCATCTCCTCTTGTGGCAGCTTTAACTAATACTCCATCTTTATAACTGAGCGCAACCGAAAGACCATCAATCTTCGGCTCAACAACAAAACCTGTGCTACAGCCAAATTCTTCTTGTATCTTACTGCAGAATTCAAATACACTGTTTATATCAAAAACATCTCTTAAACTATTCATCTGGCGCTTATGAGTAACGTGTTCAAACTTATTCAGCGCCACTCCGCCAACAACAAGTGTAGGAGATGTTTTATCGAACATATCGGGATTTTCTGCTTCTAAGTCTCTTAACCGCTGCATTAGCATATCATATTCAAAGTCGCTGATTTCCGGTGCATCTAACACATAATAGAGATAATTATGCCTCTTTATTTCATCTCTTAACTTTAGTATCTCCGTTTTTGCGTCTTGCATAATAACTTTTACCTTCCCGCTTTTTTGAGTTTAAATTAAAAAATTTGGTGTATTTTTCTCTTCACTTTTTTGCTTATTAAAAAAAGAAACCACAAAACTCGCTGCAATATCAAGAGCATCCACAAAGTTGTCTTTTAGTTCAAAAATCTCTTTCAGCATAGAAAGCTCAGTACAACCCAAAACAATCGCCTCACAATCATTCTGCCAAAAACAATCGCTAACCTCATTAAATTCAGCTCGGCTTGGCATAACGCCTGCTTTAATATTACTGTATATAATATCCATAATTTTGCTCTGAACCGAATCTGACGGTAAAAAACAATCTATTTCCTCTGCCCTTAAAGCATTTTGAAAAAGCCCTGTTGCAACCGTGCCACTCGTGGCCATAACACCCACTTTTTGCAGCCCCAGTTCTTTTAAAGCTTTTGCTGTCTCTTTTTGCATATCCACAATTGGAATTTTAACTTTTTGTTTTAACTGCAGCAAAAAATAATGCGACGTATTGCAAGGAATTGCAATCAGCTTTGCTCCAGCCTCTTGCAACATTAAACAGTCCTCTAAAAGATACGGATAAGGATTATTATTCGTTTTATCTAAAATATATGATGTTCTATCTGGTATTTCTGCATGGTTAAACACCATCATATTAATATGATCTTGATCGTTAACCGCGCTGGTAAAATTTATTACTTTCTTCATAAAATATGTTGTAGCTAATGGCCCTATACCACCAACTACACCTAAAAAGTCTTTCATTGATCTTTTCTCCCGTTGGCTCTAAAATATTTCTTAAATGTTCTATAGTAAGTTGCAAAAAACCTTATGTCGTTCAAAAACTTCTTTATATTGCGGTCTTTTTTATAAAATAAAGTTGTGCACACCTTTTTTTGTTTAATTAATCTTTTAACATATTCTACATGCTCTTCACCTAGGCATTTAAACAACAAATGTTTAGGAAATCCCAACCACAAATGCTCACAATCAGCAATACAAAAGTCTGAATCATGGTCCAAAATCCGATCTTCCACAACATACTTTGCTAGATTATACCCGCTGCCTGTAACAAAATAACTGCTTCTACCTTGCCTTAAATTTATTTCGAACAGTTTAAACTTACCATCCCTTGCATCGTATTTCATATCAAAGTTTGCAAAACCGGTGTATTTAATTTTTTCTAAAAAATCTTTTATTTTTAAGCAGATCTCTTTGTTATAACTATTAACGATCGCTAAATAATTGCCAACTGTTCCAGGTGCTTTGTCTTCTAGCAGTGGCTGCCCCAAACACATAAGTTTCACCTTGTTATCTTTACCCACATAGCAGTTAAGCACCCGCATATTTGTATCATCACCAGGTATAAACTCCTGCGCTATCATATTGTTGGTGTAAGAAGAGTTATACACTTTTTTTATAATAGAATCGAACTCTTTACGGTTTTTTACTATAAAAGCCTTCTTTTTGCCACCAAAGCTGCAACTTAACCACTCCATACTGTTGCTTGGCTTTAATGCCACCGGGAACAAAAAAGGCAAATCTATTGAATCTTTATTCTGTTTACTAATAATAAAAGTTTTCGGAAAATCTAACCCATATTCTTTGCATGTGGAATAAAAAGCTTCTTTTTCTGCTAATCTTGCAAATAATTCCGCATAAATATAAGGCACAACAAAATCCTGTTGCAGGCTTTTTTTATTATTAATCACAAGTTTAACATATGTATCTCCACAGGCAATTAATAATAACTTGGAAAATTTATGCTTAAGTTCATCTGCAATTTTTTTAAGACCAGCCAAAAAAACATCTGCCTGGCTAAAATTTTTAATAATTTTAGTATTCACAATTGCAGAGCTTTTAGTAGGCATTAACTGTAATTCGCCAATAGCTAAACTTTTTATGCTATATTCTTCATAAAAAGCTCTTGCCATTCCATAAACATTTAAGTCTGTCCCCAACAACACCGGTAAAAAGTCAACCAATCTTTAAGCTCACCTCTTTGTAAAAAACTCATTATACCACGTTAAAAATGTATATAAGGTCCAGATCTTTCTTGCATTATTCGCTCTGCCTTCGTAATGGTCGTTTAATAATTTCATAATTTTTGTACTTTCAAAAAATTCAGATGCTTCTCTACTAACAAAAACTTCTTTAATTTTATCATAATACTTTTTATCTTTAAGCCAAACTGCAATCGGCACCGGAAACCCTTTTTTAGGCCTTTTTGCCCATTCCTCTGGAATACTTGCCCTTGCCGCTTTTCTTAAAATATATTTGGTCTGCTTATTCTTGAGTTTTAAACCGCTGGAAATTGTATTTGCAAACTCAAATACTTGTTTATCTAAAAACGGCACTCTTAATTCAAGAGAATGTGCCATACTCATTTTATCTGCCTTGAGTAATATATCTCCCGGCAGCCACAAGTTTAAATCTAAATAAATTTTTCGTGTAAGACTATCTTTCCCCTCTACCTCTGCATAATATTTATTTGTGATATCGCATACCGAAAAATCGTAATTATATTTATGGTTTAAAATCGCACCAGATTCGCGTTCGGTGAATATATACGCATGACCAATATAATCTTCATCTTCGGTTTTTGCCCCTCTAATAAGTGCCATTTTTATATTACCTTTTAAAGCAATATTCGCAAATTTAGCAAGAAGGTTACGCAAAAACTTGGGCAGCAAAGCACGGTACAGTTTAATCTTTTTAGAAACCACATAAGCTTCATAACCACCAAACAATTCGTCCGCACCTTCGCCCGAAACCACAAGCTTTACATGTTCTGATGCTAATTTTGCCAAAAAATAAAGTGGCACAACAGATGGATTCGCACTGGGTTCATCTAGATGATATTGGATATCGCCAAAGTTTTCAAAACATTCAGCTGGTTCTATATATTTTGTGTAGATTTGAGAGCCTATAATGCTAGAAAATTCACAGGCATATTTAGTTTCATCAAAATTTATATTGCTAAACCCAACCGAAAACGTCTGCTCTGGTTTCACTTTGCAGGCAATATAGCTGCTATCCACTCCACCAGAAAGAAAAGCGCCACATGGAGTGTCTGCAATTTTATGGTACTTTACAGAATCTGCAACTATCCTATCTAACTGTTTAACTGCTTCTCGTTCTTTTTGCTCTTTTTCCATCAGCACATAATTATAATACCTCGAAATAGTCATATTCCCCTGGCTTAAAACCGCATAATGGCCCGGCAGCAGTTTAAACACACCTTCGAAAAAAGTTTCTGGCAGTGGATTATATTGAAACGTTAAAAATGGCTTTAGCGCCTTTGTATTTAATTTTTTTTTAAATAACGGATGTTCTAAAAAAGCTTTTATTTCCGAGCCGAAGATAACCCCACCATCTTTTAACCTACCGTAATAAAGCGGCTTTATTCCAAAAATATCACGCACTAAAAACAGCTTTTTTTTGCTTTTTTCCCAAATAACAAAGCTAAACATTCCACGCAGCTTGCCTAAAATGCCTTCGCCATATTCTTCATAGCCATGCACTAAAACTTCTGTATCTGTTTTACCTTTAAATTTATGGCCCAACTTTTTCAGCTCGGTTCTAAGTTCTGCATAGTTATAAATTTCCCCATTAAGCATTACACAAATCGACTCATCTTCATTAAATATTGGCTGGTCTCCACTGCTACTTAAATCAATAATCGCAAGCCTACGAAACCCTAACGCAACCTCGTTATCACAATAAACTCCATTGCTATCTGGGCCTCTGTGAATGATTTTTTGCAGCATTTTATTTATTACAGATTTTTTATCTGCAATATCACACATTCCGCCTGTAAAACCTACAAATCCACACATTAAAATAATCTCCTAGCAATAAAAATTAATCTTTTGGGAATTCATTAACCACACCACTTAGCACCCCATTAACAAACAGAGCGTCTTCTTGGTTGGCAAATTTTTTTGTTAGTTCTATTGCTTCGTTGAGCGAAACTTTTATTGGAATACCCTCTATGTATTTAATTTCTGCAATTGCAATCCGCAACGCCGTGAGTGAAACCTTAGTTATTCTATCTTGTTCCCAGTTTAATGAATATTTTTGAATTAAGTAATTGATTTCCACCATATTTTTAAACACAACTGAACAAAGCTGATTTGTAAATTTATCCTCTTTTATAGAACCGTTTTTTAAATTATTCTCTAAAATCTCTTCTGGTGCTCGATCTGCAAAAAAATTGCACTGAAAAAGCACCAAAAATACTTGCTCTCTTGCTTCTTTACGAGTCATTTTTCTATTCTTTTTCCTCTTCTTGTTTTAATTCCACTGTGTCTTCATCAGCATCTTTACAACCACAATCACAATTTTTGCCACAAACGCATTCATCATTTTTCTCTATAAATAAGCCTGCAATTATAACATTTACATTGGCAACCACAAGGTTTGTCATGTTTTGAATAGCTTCTTTAACGTTTTCTTGAACCTTATG
>JBJEZM010000003.1:0-6031 GCA_051887395.1 Oscillospiraceae bacterium
GGGCTTAGTCTTCTACTGGCAAAAAGAATATTTAATGGTTCAGCACTTTCTCCAACTGCGCCTAAACTGCCAATACTAATTACTAAAAACTTAACAGAAAAATGGCGAGGCACACCATTAGAAAATTTGAATATTAGTGTAGGGGTAGTTATTGCATTCGCTTTAGTTCTGTTCATTTGGTTTTTGTTCTATCGTACTAAATGGGGTCTTAGAATCTTGGCAACAGGGCAACATCCAGCTGCTGTGGATACTTTAGGTGTTAACGTTTATGTTATGAGATATATTTGTGTAATTTGCTCTGGTGTGCTGGCTGGTTTTGGTGGTGCTTTCATGTCACTTTCTGTAACAAGCTCATTTTCTCCGAGCACAGTTTGTGGGCAAGGGTTTATTGCACTTGCCGCGGTAATTTTTGGGAAGTGGACACCGCATGGAGTGATGTTTAGCTGTCTGCTGTTTGGTTTTGCAAAAGAATGCACTACAATATTAGGAGGGGAGGGAACATTTATTCCGCCGGTGCTGCTAGAGATGTTCCCATATGTTTTAACAATTTTAGTATTAGTTTTGTTTGTTGGCAAATCGTCTGTTCCTAAGGCTAATGGTGTACCTTATCTTAGAGGGGCAAGATAATATAAGTTTTTTTACTGGAGTTATATAATTAAAGAAAGGCGAGATTAAGAATGAAGGTAATCTCTGTGGTAAACCAAAAAGGAGGAGTTGGAAAAACAACCAGCACAGTTAATATTGCGGCAGAAGTTGGCTTGTTGGGCTTTAAAACTTTGATTGTGGATATTGACCCGCAAGGCAATGCAACAAGCGGTGTGGGATTAGAGAAGCGTAAGCTTAATTCAACGGTTTATGAGGCACTTTTAAAACTCTGCAACGCACAAGAATGTATTCTTGAGACCGAATTTAAGAATTTAAAAATAATGCCATCTAGTATTTCGTTAGCTGGTGCCGAAATTGAGATGATAGAATTAGAAAACCGTGTGGGTAGGCTCAAAGATGTTTTAGTTGAGGTGAGTAATGAATTTGATTACGTTTTTATTGATTGCCCGCCATCACTTGGGTTGCTAACACTTAACGCTTTGGTGGCCTGTAATAGTGTTTTAATTCCAACTCAATGCGAATTTTATGCGTTAGAAGGGTTAACGCAATTGATGAACACACTAAAAACAGCAAAAAGAGCATATAACCCGACAATAAAAATTGAAGGGGTTTTGCTCACAATGTTTGATGCAAGGCTTAAATTAACTACAGAGGTGGCAGATGAAATAAAAAAATATTTTCCCAGTCAAGTGTTTAAAACTTGTATCCCTCGGAATGTAAAACTTTCGGAAGCACCAAGTTATGGTCAGCCAGTTATATATTTTGAAAAACACTCAAAAGGTGCAAAAGCTTACCATGAAGTGGCAGTGGAATTAACTGCAAAAACTATATCCAAAAAGGAGGTTTAACCACAAAGTTTAATGGTTGTGGTGCTAAATTCTATGAAAACAACAAAAAAAAGTGGACTAGGGCGCGGGTTAGAATCTTTATTTTTTGAAAATGCAGTAGAAGAAGCCTCAGCAAAAGAGAAGGCGGTTAAAATAAAAGAGATATTCCTCAATCCAAACCAGCCAAGGCAATCTTTTAACGAAGATGGTTTAAATGAACTGGCAGATTCTATTAAACAATACGGCGTTATTCAACCAATTGTGCTAAGACCTAATGTAGATGGCAGTTATATGATTGTGGCAGGGGAACGCCGTTTTAGAGCAGCTAAGCTTGCAGGACTTGCCGAAATACCTGCGGTAGTGCGCGAATTAACAGATCTGCAGATTGCAAAAATCTCTGTTATCGAAAACCTGCAGCGTGAAGATCTAACTCCGGTAGAGGCGGCAAGATCTTATGAAAAACTAATGGAGCTAGCAGATTGTGATACAGATGGGTTAGCGCAAATGCTTTCTGTGCCACGTTCAACAATTGTGAACACGTTAAGAATTTTAACCTTGCCGGAAGTTATTATAAATATGCTGCAAGAAAAAAAGATCACTCAAGGGCATGCTAAAATATTGCTTAGCGGTAAATTAAAGCCAGAAGAAATGGTAATGCTTGCTTATGTTGTGTGCGA
The DNA here is from genome assembly GCA_051887395.1 of Oscillospiraceae bacterium. Taxonomy (GTDB): domain Bacteria; phylum Bacillota; class Clostridia; order Oscillospirales; family Ruminococcaceae; genus RGIG1955. The sequence goes on from JBJEZM010000003.1 coordinate 2,111, forward strand.
AAAAGAGCTTAGCGTGAGGGAGACCGAGCAACTTGTTCAAAAATTTGTTGAACGCCAAGCAAAGAAGGCAGAACGAAATTCAGAAAATTTTGAACGCTGTAGAGAAATGAAAATAAGTCTCAGTGCATTTTTAGGTAAAAGTGCAAAAGTAAAATATTATAAAGGAAAATATAATGTGTCGTTTAGCTGCAACTCCTATGAGGATTTAGAGAGAGTTGTTGCAAAACTAAAAGATTAATAATTATTTTGTAAGCTTTAACAAAGGTAGACGAAAAATATGACAAAAGAACAAAAGATTGGCGTTTTTGATTCAGGAGTTGGTGGCCTGTTTAGTTTAGCAAATTTAAAAAAAGCCATGCCAAATGCAGATTTTATTTATTTAGCAGATACAATTAATTTGCCGTATGGAAGCAAAAGTAAAGAGGAATTAATATCTTTTGCTAAAAATGTTATCAACTTTTTTGAAAAAAAACCGGTAACTACAGTTGTGGTAGCTTGCAACACGCTTTCATCTGTGTTGCTAGAAACAGAACTTAAATCTAATGAATTTAATTGGGTTGATGTTATAGCGCCAGCAGTTTTAGAGGTTAAAAATACAGAAAAAAATATAGGGGTTATTGCAACAGAATATACAATAAAGAGCGGAATTTACAAAAAAATACTTGCTTCTATGCAAAAGAACTCATTTGAGATTGCTTGCCCCAATTTGGTAAATTTAATAGAATCGGGGCAAAAAATAAGCGTTATTAAAGAAGAACTGTTTAACTACTTAAGTACGTTTAAAGTAAATCTAAATTGCTTAATTTTGGGATGCACTCATTATGGCATGCTAAAGAGCCAAGCTGCAGAATTTTTTAAAAGAAAAGTGCGTGTTGTAGATACAAATTATTCTGTGGTAAAAGCAGTGCAAAACGTGACAGAGCCCAGTTTAGGTAGCGGCGAGATTGAATTTTTTGTTACCGGCGATGCAGAAAAATTTATTAAGATTGCCGAGCCACTTTTTGATTTTAATTTTAATAATGTGGTTAAAGTAAATTTATAATTTTTAGCTTAAAATAGTTAAGAGGGCAGTATTTGTAAATATTTATTTGTTTTAGATTTACCTAAAGTGTAAATACCTCTTGACTTTAACCAGATGCTGTGATAAAATTTTATTTGTTGAAAGATTTGCTTAGGTGAATTAGAGTAATAAAAAGCCACACTAGGAGGTGTTTGTTAATGGCTAAATGTGAAGTATGTGGTAAGGGTATGAATGTAGCCAGGAAGCATGTTTATAGAAGCTCTTATGTAACTAAAAGATCTTTAAGAAAGCAATATCCTAATATTCAAAAGATCCGTGTAGTGGTTTTAGGTACGCCTAAAAAAATGTATGTTTGCACAAAATGTTTGAAGTCACAAAAAGTGCAAAGGGCAGGCAATTAATTAGTTAATATGCGCTAAACTATTAACATTTTGGCAAGGTTTTAAAGCAAAGTTAGGTTTAGCGCTTCTAATAAAAGCTTGTTTTATTTTTAAAAAGGATGGTAAATTGCCTGATGGTGTAACGGTAGCACAACAGATTCTGGCTCTGTTTGTCTGGGTTCGAATCCTAGTCAGGCAGCCAATTTATATATTGGCAAAATTACTTTTTCGGGGTATGGCACAGTTTGGTAGTGCGCTTGGTTCGGGACCAAGAGGCCGGGGGTTCAAGTCCCTCTACTCCGACCATCATATGAAGATTGTGTATTTTTTGATTGTTAATTATTTTGTAGAGGAAACGTTAATTTATTTTGCGCCACTAGCTCAGCTGGATAGAGTGTTTGGCTACGAACCAAAAGGTCGGGGGTTCGAATCCCTCGTGGCGCGCCAAATTTGCTGTATTTATGTGCGGTTTTTTGCAATTATAAATTATTTTTAATTAAACGTAAAACGTCTCAATTTGCTTTATGAGGAACAGATTGAGACGTTTCTTTATTATAAGACCATATTGAATAATAAAAGTTTTAATTCAAAAGGTGTTGACACTTTAAGATTAATGATATATAACAAGAATTGCATAATATTAGGAAAATTATATATAAAGGTAAAAAAATATATGGTAAATACCAAAAAGCATTTAAAGCGGTGCTAGAAGGAACAATTTTTGGTGCCCGGGGCATAGCACTGTTGTTTAACTCGGTTAATTTAAGCACAAAAGCAGAAAACTTTATACCAAGCCCAACTGCTTTTGCAGGGGCAAGTGCATTTGGAAAAGATACAAATTATGGTTTACAAACAGGGAGGGCAGCACAAAAAGTGTATTTTGGGAAGAATGGGGATGCAGCACAAGGTTGGTATATATAAGTTATGATGAAACAAAACCTAGTGCTTTCTGTGACCCTAACCAACCGATGCTTACTAACCAGATATTCCTTGATAAAAATAAATGCACTAGCCAATGGTTTAATGAAGCATTATATGAAGATGGAGAGACTTATGAAACAGCAACTCGGGTTTATGCAAACCATTATGGTGGAAGTGATATAAGAAAAAAATGCAAGAATTAGAAGAGGGCACAAATGTACTTACAACGTCAGAACAAAATTTGATGCCAACAACCACAGTAAAAACATACGACCATAATAGAGAAGTGTTATATAACACAACGGACAAATTGTATTTAGCAATAGGCGAATACATTAGTAAAAGTAGGCAACAGCGTATCTGGTGAATTTAATGTGATTAAGGGGAATCGTTTTGATTAAAAACAGCTCATTATGAAAATCCCCTTGTTGCACTTGAAGCGGTGCATGGCACCGGGGTAACTTCTAAAAGTTTCCTTAACCATGGGTCAAATTGTAAGCAGCTTTTGCACTAGATACATAATCAGTTTTTTTTGCATCCTCAGCAACACCAGCATCATCCAATTCAACTTTAAGCGATGGTATTTATCTGCGCATGAGTAATAACCAAGGCAAATTAAAAATTAATGCCAATGTTACTACCTCTGGTGATACAGTTAAAATTACTACAACGCCATCATTTGGAATTTCAGCGGTGGCAGTATCACCATTAGATGATGTGCAAGCAGAACAAAACGGAGATGTTTACCTTTACGTTCAAGGGGAGGATGGTGAAGAGGACTGGGTATATTCTAAGCAGATAAATGGCATAGAAACATTAACAGCCAACGATATCCATGCGGGTTTAACAAGCTTTAGCAATTGCGAAGCATGGATAGAAGCAGGCGAAGATAATGTAACTTATGCAGAAGAATTAAATTTGAACAGTGTAAATACCATTAAATTAATTAGTAAATATAATATAAACATTAGGTTACAGGATGAATTGGGCAAGGTGATAACAGATACAGAAGGTATAGCATTAAAGTGGGGTAAAACATCTATAAATGACGATGAAAATGGTGTTTTTGTATTAAATGATTTCACAGATAAAAGTTATAAATTGACGGTAATTATAGATGAGAATGTTAGTTGACTATTTGGTACCAGAAGTTCCAACGTTTATAATAACCAAAGGTGCTAACGAATCGGCTAACACAGCAACATTAAATGTTGTAGTTTAATTGCAGAAAAAAGAGATAATAGAAGTAGGCAGAGTTTTAACTGGAATAGGAGGAGAGGCAGACTATAAATATAATAGAAGAACAGGAGAGACCAAGTTTTATTGTTCACCTTACCCGGGTTATAAATTATATAAAATATTGAAAGTTGCAGATGGCAAAACTGAGTATGTAAGCCTTAAAATAATTTAAAAAATAGAAATAGCCTTGGTTTTGCCAAGGCTATTTCTTAGGATATAAAAGACTTTTATAACTTTCCTAATAGGTTTGAATATAAAAATCTTCCTCACCGTGAAGTGGAGTTGGGTTATTGTTAATTTTAAAAAAGTACAAAAAAAAGTGGAGTTTGCAGGCTTTATTGAAAACTTTTTTGTGCGTAA
>JBJEZM010000004.1:0-1616 GCA_051887395.1 Oscillospiraceae bacterium
TCCTTTTTTGTGCAAAGAGGAAGGGTTCCCAAAACTTTTCTGCATGACATTTAACGCAGCATTCATTGCACAATCTGCAACTTTTGTTGTGGCTGCATTGTCAAAATAAATCTCTCCTTGAGTTCGCAAATTAAAACACCTCAAATCGAACCTAACATTTGATTTTCTGTTATATTATTCATCCATTTGTCTTCTTTTAATCTAATCATTGCAAAAATCAATTTCACAAAAACATCTATTCTGGTAAAAATATACACCACAACAGGTGAAAGATGCCACACATAGTTACCCAGCCAAGCTAGAGGAATAGCACAACACCAAAGCGATAATGCATCTAATAATAAAACTGCTTTAGTATCTGCTCCTCCTCGCAACACACCAGAAATACATGTGCTGCTAACCGCTTGAAATATTATTACAACTGCATTAACATTAATTAGTTGCACACTCAAATTCTGTGCCCCCAAACTAAGTTTGCCCCATTTAACAATTGGATGTTTAACCACTAATGTTAACACCGAAGAAATTAAACCTATTAATACCGAAACAATAATTAATATCTTTGCTGTTTCTTTAGCACATTCTCGTTTGTCCTTGCCAATTAACTGGCCAATAATAACCTCTACAGATGCCGCAAAACCCGTGATAAAAATCGTGGAAAATTGCATGACCATACTCATAATACTAACTGCTGCAATAACTTCTTGCGAACCACCTTTACTAAACACTATGCTATTTAGTGATATGCCTAATCCCCACAATATTTCGCTTATTATTACTGTATATGAAATTTTAAAGAAACTAATAATCAATTTAACATCTAATTTAAAAAGGTCATTTAACCTGAATCTTATCTTTTCCTCTTTTATCTGCAAAAACCAAACTCCAAAACAAAACACTATTATCCTAGATACAAGCGTTGCCAAAGCTGCACCTTTAACTCCCATTGCTGGTGCACCTAAATTGCCAAATATAAACATATAATTCAAAATCACATTTAATATTAACGTTAAAATTTCTAACACCAAAGAGATTTTGACAATTTCTACACTTCTTATTGTTAACATATAGGTTGTTAAAAAACCAGTTAAAATATAAGAAAATGCAACTATTCTTAAATATGGTGCGCCAATTGCCACAAGCTCTTTATTATTAGTTAAAAGTGCCATTACCCATTCTGCTTTAAAAAGCAATAACACAGTAAAAATACTACCAATCATCAGCATACTATTCAAAACTATTGCCATAACTTTTTTAATAGCAACAATATCTCTTTTACCATAATATTGCGAACATAAAATACAAGCACTGCCACCAAAACCAAACACAATACTATAAAATATTAAGCATGGAATATTTGCCACCATGCAAGCACCTAATTCCTTTTCTCCTAAAACCTGAACCATAAAAACATCTGCCATATTAATTGAAAAAGTTATTAAACTCTGTAGTGCAATAGGTAAACTTAAAACTAATAATGAATTGAATAATTTCCTTTTATCTGCCAACTTTTCCTTAATCAAAGTGAATGCCCCTCTCTAAGTAAATTAGGCCACTTAAACATTATAAAACGTATTCCAATTAGCGTTATAGTAAGTTCCGGTAAAATATAAAGT
>JBJEZM010000005.1:0-5988 GCA_051887395.1 Oscillospiraceae bacterium
ATCCGTATGGGTGGTTGCCCTTATGAAGGTTTAAAACATCATCAACCTGGCTGTGAAAAATGGAAATATAATTTGGTTAACATCTTAAAGCTAAAATGTGAATCAAATTAAGTGAATAAAGTTAATAATATAAACTTTAAAAGGAAGTGAAAGTTATGGAGTTTTTGGTAAAACCACAAATCAGATCTATTTATGGGTAGGTAGAAAATAATTGTGAGTGTACTCCAGAGGCTGTTCCAATTTATGGTTGGCCAGGAGGGGGGATGCACAAATAAAACTGTTTCGACATAAAGTGAGGTACCATGTTTAATTGTTCAATTCTGATTTTTATCCTATATCTAATTTGCATTATTATCATAAATATGCTACATGGGAATTAACATTGAGGTGCATATGAATTGTTTACATTGGGGCTTTAAAGCTGGTAGGGCACGAGATAATGAGTTAACAAAAATGGAATGTTTGAACATAGCTCATCAATTGATAGAGATGGGCAACGAAAATATAACATTAATCGGTGGAGAAATATTATTGGTTCCGCACTGGTATAAGGTTGCTAGAACATTCGTTGATGCAAATAGTTAATGTTTGATATCTCTAATGGATAGTATAGGAGAACCACAGATTTAAGCAATTAAACAATCTGTTATAAAGGACGTTTGTATTTCAATTGATGGTTGTGAAGAAAACCATGATTTAATAAGGAATAAAAATGGTTCTTTTAGAAGCGCAATACAAGCAATAAACAAATTAAAAGCAGAAAGATTTTGTATTGGTGTGGCAACTACCATATTGGATATAAATTTCTATGATTTAGAAAAAATGTACTTATTATTTAAAGAATTAGGAATAACTGTGTGGTAACTCCAAATAGCAGCTCCAATTGGTAGGTGCGCAGAAAAAAAATTCACTTTTGAATTCAAATAAGATATCTGACATTATGAAATTTATTTATGAAAAACGCCAAGCAAAAAAGAAGCCAATTGTGATGGCTGGAGATAACGTAGGATATTTTTGTAAATATGATGTAAATGTACGCTCAATAGATTTTGATAAGATATCGTATTTTATGGGTTGTATGGTAGGGCTTTTTGATATTGGAATTGATAGTATAGGAAATGTTAAGGGTTGTGGGTCACTTTACAGTGATAAATTTATAGAAGGCAATTTGCGTGAAGAAAGTTTAGAAGAGATTTGGGAAAAAGAGGGTGCATTTGCCTATAATCGTGATTGTACATTTGACATGTTGCATGGCAAATGTACAAATTGTTATAAAGGTTATATTTGTACTGGGGGTTGTTGGCAATTAAGTTGTTTTTCTAACAAAAACAATTGTTTTTACGATAATATTTATTGTAATTATAAACATTGAAAGCGGGAAAATGATTTGTGCGGAAGAGAAAATTAAAATATTAGAAGAGTTACAGTATGTGAACATGAAATGGGGGATATTTTCGTAAACAAATTTCTTCTGAATTGTTATTTATGATCAACGAAGAATCGTTACAAAATTTCATTTCAAGTTTTGAAACGGACTTTTAAGATAGTAAAAAACAATTTGTGAAAAATTCGTATGGTTTTGTATACGATTCAAACCGTTACTCTTTTAAAAAAATTATAACAAAACAATGCAAAGCTAGTTTTTAATTTTAAATAAAGTGATATTTGTGGTTATATAGTATAAAAGTAGATTAAATCAGCTTATAAAAAAATCCAATGTAGCAATGTAGATTTGCATTTTTAACTCTTTTATGTTACAATTATTTAAAAGTATAAAGGAATTGCTTTATGCAAAAAATATTAAATCAAGTTTGCAAAGCGGTAGAACAGTACAAATTAATCACTTTTAAAGATAAAATTGCTATAGGTTTGAGTGGAGGTAAAGACTCTTTAGTTTTATTGTATGTTTTAGCTAAGTATCGTGATTATATAGATAGTTCGATAAATTTAACTGCTATAACCATAGATATAGGTTTTGGTAATTTTGAAGAATTGCTTAATTTAAAACTAATTTGTGATCAGCTAAAAGTCGATTTTCAAATAGAGCGAACAGATATAGCTAAAATAGTATTTAGCATAAGGGAAGAAAGAAACCCTTGTAGTTTGTGTGCAAGAATGCGTAGAGGAGTCCTTCACGATACAGCAAGGTTGCAAGGGTGCAACAAACTAGCGCTAGGCCACCATTTAGATGATGTTATAGAAACTTATATGCTAAATCTTTTTAACGAAGGGCGCATTGCAACGTTTGCACCAAAAACTTATTTAAGCCGTAAAGACATCTATCTTATAAGACCGCTAGTTTATGTTGAAGAACGGGATATAAAACGAGCAATTTCTAAAATGCAACTTAATGTATTAAAAAAACCATGCCCAAACGATAAAGTTTCAGCAAGGGCTGAAATGAAAATGTATTTAGCTAATTTAGAAAAAACTAATAAAGGTGTCAAAAATCGTATTTTTGGTGCAATTTGCAGAGCTAATATATCTGGATTTCGGGTTTAAAATTCTAGGGAGCAGTTTAAAATGGCAAAAAAAAAAATCAATAAAACAAAAAATGTACGGCAAAATCAAAGCGTTTTGTTACTCACTTTAGGGTCGTTGTTATTTTCAATAGCTTTACTAGAAGGAAATTCAGCTTGGTTAGTAATGCACAGAGCATTATTTGGATTGTTAGGCTGGAGTGCCTTTCTATTAGGGCCAATCTTTGTGTATACTTCAGTAATTCTAGCATCCAAAAAATCAAAAACATCGGCTTTAACAAGAACTATGCAAAGCATATTGCTTGTTCTGTTTTTGGGTGCAATAACAAATATTTTCACACTGTCGGAGCTACCGCAACAAACAAACTTTTTAGCAGCAATAAGAGATTGTTATGGACAGGGAATAAACTACGGTGGAGGCTTAATCTCTGGCATATTAGCGTGGCCATTGTTAAAGTTGTGTGGAGTTTGGGAAGCCGGCATAATTATAGCAATTTTAATTTTAGCTTTTATAATGTTAGTTTTTGGAATAACAATAATAGATATTTATGAGACAATTAAAAAAGCGAAAAATAAAGCGCGGAATAAAGTAACAAAAGTGAAAGAACAACAGTTAAAAAGGCTACAACTCAAAAATGGGGCTGATGCTTGTCATAAAGATGCTTGTCATAAAAAAGACAAATCTTGGATTAAAGATATGGCTAAATTAGATAAAATTGAACAAGAGAAGACAGAAAGACCACGGCAAATAGAACCGGTTAATGATGTTGCCCAAGTGAAGGATGAAACGTTAAATACAGTAAATATATTGGAAGATTTTGAAAAATCACCAGATGAAATAGAAAAAGGTGAAACAAAAGATGAATTTTTGAATTTAGTTTCAGAAAACCATATAGAAAAAAGAGAACAAGAAAATAATCCAGACAACTATAAAGCAGATAAACTTGAAAAAACGGAAATGTTTAATGTTTTGCAAGCAGATGAAACGTTAAGTGAAGACAGCTATAAAGCTCCTAATATGGAATTTTTAAAAGCGCCTAAGAATGTTGATTTTGGAAAAAGAAATGGAGAGTTGCACGCTACAGCTGCAAAATTAACCGAAACACTTAAGAGTTTTGGAGTGGGTGCAACAATTACCGAGGTATCCTGCGGTCCTTCTGTAACAAGATATGAACTACAACCATCTGTGGGGATAAAAATTAGCAAGATAACAAATTTAGCAGATGATATTGCTTTAAATTTGGCAGCTGCCGGGGTGAGAATAGAAGCTCCAATTCCAAACAAATCTGCAGTTGGAATCGAAGTGCCTAATAAAATAACAAGTGTAGTTAACATCCGAGAGATAATAGAATCAGAAGAATTTCAAAAAAGCAAAAGCAAGTTAACAGTTGCTTTAGGTAAAGATATTTCTGGAAATATATCCATTGCAGACATTTCTAAAATGCCACATTTGCTAATTGCTGGTGCAACAGGCTCTGGTAAATCTGTATGCATAAATTCACTAATAGTAAGTTTAATTTACAAAGCTTCACCAGAAGATGTGAAACTTCTATTAATCGATCCAAAAGTTGTTGAGTTAGGTATTTATAACGGAATACCGCATCTGCTAATTCCGGTGGTTATCGACCCTAAAAAAGCAGCAGGAGCGCTAGGTTGGGCTGTGTGCGAAATGTTAAACAGGTACAAGTTACTTGCCGAAAATTCAGTACGTGATTTTGAACGTTATAACGAACTTGCCAAAACAGACGAAAGCTTAAAAAAATTACCGCAGATTGTGATAATAATCGATGAATTAGCAGATTTAATGATGGTGGCGCCAAATGATGTGGAAGATTCTATTTGTAGGCTCGCTCAAATGGCAAGAGCAGCGGGTATGCATTTGGTCATTGCAACACAAAGGCCGTCGGTAGATGTTATAACTGGAATAATAAAAGCTAATATTCCAAGTAGAATAGCTTTTGCGGTTTCTTCACAGGTAGATTCACGAACAATTATAGATTCTTCTGGCGCTGAAAAACTTGTAGGTCGTGGCGATATGCTATTTTTATCAGTAGGGCAGAGCAAACCACAAAGAATACAAGGCTGTTTGGTTTCAGATGAAGAGATTGAACGAGTTACAGATTTTGTTAAGCAAGAAGCAAATATAGATTATGACGAAGAAGTTATAAATGAGATTGAAAAGCATGCAATTAAAGAGAAATCAGGTACAAAAGCTGAAGTGGCAAAAAAAGACGCAGAGATGGATGAGTTGATACATAAAGCTGTTAGATGTGTCGTAGAATATGGTCAGGCATCGACTTCATTATTGCAAAGAAAACTAAAGATCGGTTATTCACGTGCGGCCAGAATTTTAGATGAAATGGAAGAACAAGGTATAGTTAGCGAAAGTATTGGCAGCAAACCGCGCAAAGTACTGATGTCTAAAGTTGAATGGCTTGAATGGGAGAATAGAAGAGAGGGTTAGGCGATATGAAAGCTAAGTTTGGTTTTAGAAGAAAAGTAAAAACTTCTATCATTTGTTTGGTGCTCCTGTTTATTGGAATTTTAGGCTCGATTTTTATTAGCGAAGAAGATTATGGCAATTGGAAGTTCAAAATAAAACAGATAGATATCGATAAAATTCTGGAATATTTTAACACAAAAACAAACATAGTTAAAAACATACCAGAAGGAATGCTTACTATTTTTGAAATTGATGTGGCACAAGGTAAAAGTATTCTTGTAAGAAGTGACGGGCATGCTTTGCTTATAGATGCAGGTGATGTTGAATATGGTGCTAGAGTTGTAGATTTTTTAAAACAAAAGAAGCAAGATGAGCTAGATTACTTAATAATAACGCACCCGCATAACGATCATATTGGTGGAGCAGCAGAGGTTATTAAGAATTTTAAGATAGGGGAAGTGCTAATGCCTGAAATAAAAGAGGATATAATGCCTACTACACCTACCTATGAAAAGTTTTTGAAGGCACTACTTAACAAAAAAATTAAATTGCACTGCGTAGCTGCAAATGAAGAGTTTAAACTTGGCTCGGCAAAAGTTAAAATACTTTCAGGGTCAGGGGGAAAATATAACAATTTAAATAATGCTTCATTGGTTACAAAAATTAGCTATAACAACTGGTCTTTTTTAAGTACAGGCGATATAGAAAAAGCTGCAGAAAAAGACCTAATGAAAAATAATTCTTCACTCAAAAGTAGTGTACTAGATATTGCACATCATGGCAGCAGAACTTCAACAACGTTAAACTTTTTAAAAGCGGTGCAGCCAGATGTTGCTTTTATTTCTGTTGGGTTTAATGAATATGGGCATCCAAGCCAAAAAGTGTTGAATAGACTTTCTAAAAACAATATAAAGTATTTTTCAACACAAAAAGATGGCACGCTGCAATTAAATATATATAAAGATTATTATACTGTTTTAAATTCATATGGCAATGAACTTTTTAAGAAAGCAGCATAAATTTTAAAATGAAAAAGAAAGAAGGAAAGTTATTATGCCAAGAGTA
>JBJEZM010000006.1:0-5922 GCA_051887395.1 Oscillospiraceae bacterium
CCAAATCCCAGATCCCCAGTTGGTACAATTACAGACATATATGATTATTTAAGGCTTCTTTATGCCCGAATCGGTATTGCGCACTGTCCTATTTGTGGGCGAGAGATTGTTCAGCAAACAATTGATCAGGTTGTTGATAGTATTTTAAGTTTATATAACGGCTTAAAAGTGCAAATTTTAGCTCCTATTGCCAAAGGAGAAAAAGGTACACATAAAAAAGCTCTAGAAAAAGTGGAAGCTAGTGGTTATATTCGTGTGCGAGTTGACGGTAATATGTTTGAGCTGGGAGATAATATAGCTCTTGAAAAAACAAAAAAGCATGATATTGAAGTTGTTGTTGACCGTTTGGTGGCAAAAGAAGAACAAAAAGGACGGCTTTCGGAATCTTTAGAAGTTGCATTTAAACTAGGTAATGGTATTTCTGTTGTGAATGTAGATGGTATTGGTGATGTATTATTCTCTCAGAATTATGCTTGCCCAAAGCATTGTATAAATTTGGAAGATTTGGAGCCTAGAATGTTTTCATTTAATAATCCATATGGAGCTTGTTCGCACTGCATGGGGTTAGGGTATTTAGAGGTTGTTGATCCGGAATTGATTGTGCCAAACAAATCGCTTTCACTTTCTTGCAATGCTATAAAAGCTTCTGGTTGGTATTGTTCTAGCGGATCTTTTGCAGAGATGTTTTTTACAGGCATTGCACGCCATTATGGATTTACCCTGGATACACCTTTTTACGATATTCCAAAAGATGGAGTACATGCATTATTTTATGGTACAGATGATAAGCTAGAATATATTAGAAGAGTTAGCAAAACAGATGTGCCTTTTAAAGCTAAGTTTGAAGGTGTTATAAATAACTTGGAACGCAGATTTAGGGAAACAACCAGTGAAGCTATGAAAGAAGAATTGAAAAAATATATGTGCAATCTTACCTGCCCTGAATGCAATGGTAAACGCTTAAAGTCAGAAGTTTTAGCAGTTACCGTGGGTGGTAAAAATATACACGAGTTTTGCAGTATGCCGATTGAAAAGGAATTGAATTTTATTGAAAATTTACAGTTAAATTTAAGAGAACGAAAAATAGCAGATGATATTTTAAAAGAAATAAAATGTCGCTTGGAATTCCTTAACAAAGTTGGACTTTCTTACCTTGCTCTTTCTCGCAGTGCAACAACAATTTCTGGCGGAGAAAGCCAACGATTGCGCTTGGCTACTCAAATTGGTGCTAGATTGATGGGTGTGCTTTATATTTTAGATGAGCCAAGTATTGGTCTACATCAGCGTGATAATGACCGGTTAATTGCCACTCTTAAAAATTTGCGTGATATTGGCAACACTGTAATTGTTGTTGAGCACGATGAAGATATTATGTATGCCGCAGATTATATTATTGATATTGGGCCAGGTGCTGGTGTTCATGGCGGCGAAATTGTTTGTGAAGGTAATCTTGAAACTATAAAGAATAATAGCAATTCGCTAACCGGGCTTTATTTAAGTGGAAAGAAACAAGTTACTGTGCCAAAAACTCGACGTGCTGGTAATGGCAAATTCTTAGAGATTAAAGGTGCCGCCGAAAATAATCTAAAGAATATAGATGTCCGCCTTCCTCTTGGAAAACTTATTGTGGTTACTGGGGTTTCTGGTTCTGGCAAAAGTACTCTTATTAATCAAATTCTTTACCGCGCTTTGAGCAAAGGAAATGCGATACCTGGGAAACACAAAGCAATTATTGGTAAAGAAAATATCACAAGGCTTATTAACATAGATCAAAGCCCAATTGGCAGAACCCCTCGTTCTAACCCTGCTACTTATACCTCTGTTTTTTCCGATATTAGAGAATTATTCGCTAGTCTGCCCGAAGCTAAAGCTAAAGGTTACAGCGCCGGGCGGTTCTCTTTTAATGTTGCTGGTGGTCGTTGCGAAGCTTGTGCTGGTGATGGTATGCTTAGAATTGAAATGCACTTTTTGCCGGATGTTTTTATGCCTTGCGAAGTTTGTGGCGGAGCTCGTTATAACAGAGAAACTTTAAATGTTAAATACAAAAATAAAAATATTGCTAATATACTTGATATGACAATAGAAGAAGCTGCGATCTTCTTTGATAATATTCCTAAAATTAAACGAAAATTAAAAAGTTTATATGAAATTGGGCTTGGCTATATAAAGCTCGGTCAATCGTCTACAACACTTTCTGGGGGAGAAGCTCAGCGTATTAAACTGGGAGCTCAGCTTAACAAACAATCTCCTGGTTCAAATTTGTATCTGTTAGATGAACCTACCACCGGTCTACACTTTGCAGATGTTGATAAACTAATCTTAGTTCTGCACAAGCTTGTTGACGCCGGCAGCACAGTTATAACTGTTGAACATAATTTAGATGTTATTAAAAATGCTGATTATATTATTGATTTAGGACCAGAAGGTGGAGATTTTGGTGGCGAAATTGTTTGTGAAGGAACTCCAGAAGAGGTAGCTAAAAATCCAAAATCGTATACCGGTTACTATTTGAGTAAAAAATTATAATATACTTTTAATATTAAAATACAAAAAAGCAAATAAAAAAATAAATTATTTTTTATTTGCTTTTTATTATGAGAAAGGGAATAATTTATTTTTAAAAATTTAATTTGTCGAAAAATTTATTGCCATGTATTTACATTATTTCCAATTTTCTATATAATTGACTTGCTATTTCCTTTATTAATCATTTACTTCCCCAAAAACAGGTAGCGTAGTTGTTTTATTGCTTTGTTACCTGTTTTGTATGATTTTATAAACGAAATAATGTTATGAGTGGATATTAATGTTAAAAAAATGTAAAATGAGCGTATGTTGCTCAGTTGCAAGCATATTTGTACTTTTGTGCAGTCAAATGGCTTTCGCTAATGGTAAGACTAGCTCAAGTAGTGCTAAAAAACTTTCGAGCTCAAGCAGTAATACATCCACAACAAAAAGTAGTGGCACTTCTAAAAGCTTTAGTGGTGGAGGGTCAGCTAGTTACTCTTATAGCATGCGCTTACCAAGAGTGTGATATTGCTAATTTGAATTAACAAATATCTCTCAATATGAGAAATATTTGTTAATATTTTAGAATATAAGAAAATAGCCTTTAAAAAGGCTATTTTCTGTTTTGGTTTGATTTTTGTGTAAATTTTATATTAGAAATTACGTGTTTCCTAAGTTCATATGTATGGCCGTGTTTTAGATGACCTTGGTAATTAGCAATACTTCCTTTTATTTCTTCACAAGAGATTTGGCCTTTTGCATATTCTTTTCAAACCGTTTAAGGCGTCTTTTTAATCGTTTTTTATTAGACGCTCTAAGTTTTTTTATAACTCTATATATGTATTTTTCTGCTGCTTAACAAAACCGAAAAATAAATCCACACAAATTCAGTTTAGTTTGCAGTCAAAAAGGAATATGGTTCCTTTGCCTTAAGGTTAAGAAGCGCATTCATGATTAGCTTCACTGGATGTTTTTCTTTTTGCTATTGTTGGCATTGTTGTTATTCACATAATTGCCAGTATTAGCACTCAGCGCATTGTTGCTATTGCTCGCGTTCTGAGAACGCAACCAGAACCATGCAACCATCTCCCTATATATCTACACAATAAATGTGTGATATATTGATGTTATTTGCCAAACCTTTTTAAATCACTATTTAATCCGTGCTCCTAAGAGGTTTTGGCATGTATAGAGCTTTTCTGTAATTTGCCCACACTGTTTTGGTAATATGCATTTTTGCTCCATGTAAAGTTGTGATACATATGCTAATAGTTTTATATTTGTAAGCACGTTCATTTACAGTTTTTGTCTCTCTTTCAATGCTTCTACATTAATATTTCGCCCTCTTTCTGTAACGTAAACTTCATTCGCCATGATCATTCTTTCTATAATACTAACGCATAATTTTGCATGCGCCCAATTAAGGTAAAACGAAATTTTTTAGAGGATTTATCTGTAACTGTTATAACATAATTGCAAACATCTTTTGCTTTAGTTATAACCATCGGTTCTCCTGCTGTCATTAGAATCTTCTCCCTTTATGTACTTTTGCTCTAAATTATACGTCTGTATTAATGCTAACATATTGGAATTAGCTTGTCAATTATGTAATTTATGTTAACTCATTTGTATAAATTTACTAATCTTGTGATTAATATTAGCATGTTTACATTTATTTGTTGTTATATAATAAATTCCGTTAGAATCTATGTTCTACAAAATAAGTTACAAATAAAAAAATTCTATTATATATAAGTAAAATCCCCCTATTCAAGGGGATTTTTTGTGTTTGTTTTTCTACTCGGAAAATTTTAAAATCTTAACTGCATCTTCACAAATTCTGGTAAAACCATAAGTTGAAGTAATTATCGAACGTTTGAGTTGTCTATCGATTAATTTATCATAGTCAACTTGAATATCTCCGCAACATACCATCTCTAAAGCAAAATTTTTATCAAGAGCAATAATTACATCATCTGGTACAAATGTAGATTTTAATAATCTCGCTCCCATGAGAGTATCCACCTGGCCTGTTAATTCAAATTTTAAACCGTTGTACGGATTAAAAATTTCTTTAAGGCCCAGCATCTCCTTAACCATATTAGGAAAAATTAACGCTATGTTCATTTTATATTTAGTGAAACTGTTCCATAAATCTATTAGATCTTCAAACTTTAAACCACCACTTATTGTTTGTACGTCTGGTTTAAAATTGCCATCTCCATTTATTAAAATATCTATGACACTTTTTAGTTGTTGTTCCGCAATTTTATAGCTAATCCGTTTTAATGCAATTGTAAGCACTTCTATCTTTCTATTCTTAATAGTTTCATAATCTACTACCAGCATTCGTCTTGTCTTTTTTAATGTTACTAAATTTTCTTTTAATTTTATATTAACACTCGGGATTGATGCTCCCTCTCCAATAACTGTAGGCTCGTCATCTTGTTCAAAATATATTGCACGATAATCCATACTGTCTATTTTTGTTTTAACTGCAATTATTTCATTAAGTGTATTAACTACATCTGTGCTAGATTTTACCGCACGCAGAACATATTCTGGAAATAATGTAGCCGTTTGTGCGCTTCTGAAAAATTTCTCTACTTCATCTGAATTGTTCCGCCCTACTCTTATATCGAACCACTTTAGTTGGCGTTGAAACGCATCTATATTTGCAAGTGAACTTTCTCTATAGTTACTTGAACTATCATAGCTTTCTGGAACTTCTGAGAAGCTTTTATTCGCTACTCTATACATGTCTTTATCTAACTTTACACTTTTATAACACTCCATAATAAATGTCCTCCTTTTAAATTGAAAACTTAGTTAAATCTGTATCTTTTGATGCTTCTACCCCTTCTGCTTGAATTATAACATTCTTGCCCATCTTTTCATCTTGTACTTTTTTTATTTCTTTTAGTTCTGCAACATTTAATTTTTCTACCATACTTTTTATTGTAGAAAGCTTTAACTCCGGTTGTAAAATTGCAAATGATTTCTTTACTTACGATCTTAGCTCCTCTTCAAACTCGCCTACAATTGATCCTAGCTGTGAAATATATTCTAAGCACTTATTTAACCGCGTTTGCTCTTCGTCACCAAAATTATTAGCTTCGTATGCATTCGTAAACGTCTTTTTTGTACTTTTGACTACTCCCACCTGCCTTTGAGCTGGCACTGCCACAAAAGACCATTCATAAGCGTCACTGGCATTTTCTAAAATATGGTAGCATAATTGTTTTTTCCATATATAATAATCTATTTCCCAAAACATGTTCACACTTTTCTTTTTTTGTGTTGCATCCACATATTGAACATTTGGTACAAGAAACACTACAGCCAATACTTACTTCTTTTTTTATTCCTCCTTCTATTTCTTCTATTAAATCTTTATTTTTTTATTCCTAATCA
>JBJEZM010000007.1:0-5885 GCA_051887395.1 Oscillospiraceae bacterium
CGGCAATTTGAATCTAAGCACACGTTTTGCATAAAATTATTTGGGCTTATTTGCCAAAGCATGAGCCCAATAGAGTTGCTTAATCGCTTAATGAGCTTGTAAAAAAAGAAGGTAAAGAAAAGCTTTCTAAACTATTTGGCGATATTTTCAAAGAGGTAAAAAAACTTACGATGTCTCTTGGTATCAACCATCCAAAGAACCTTATACAGGTAGAATATTAAGTTTCTTCTATGATCTTTCAAAAGCCAAAATCTTGTATGATGGCATTAAAGTAGAAAAAAATACCAAGAATTATATCCTCCAACGCTTGATTCGAATAGCGCCGTAAAATTTAAAGGTGGTAAAGCTACTTTCTTAAGCTTACAACCCATAGATGTAAGTACACATTTATATGGTGCTAAATTAATTTAATTTTTCAGTTGCTAGGTTACTTTGTTGTTATATGGACGTATTTATCTAAAATTGCTTTAATATCGTCAAAAGATTTACATTGAGCAGTTTGATCAGTTTTTTTTGAATCTTTTTCGTATTGTGCCCACACTGCTTGTGCTTTTTCGTGAGCCAGTTTAGCAAGTTAAATTGCTTGGGCATTTGATATAGATTGACATTTTGATGCAAAATTAAATGTGTTTAATGTCAACACAACAGCAAAGGCTGTGTTGACAATTTTTTTGCAATTACTATTATTAAACATATTACTTCTCTGCTTCTTTTTATATTTGATAATATTTATAAATAATTATACTACAGCTATTGTATTATATATCATGACTAGCTACCTTGCAACTGATTTTCAATATTTTCTTGCGAAGAGTTATTTTGTGTAGTAAGTATTATGTATATTGCAAGATTATATATACCAAAAACACTTATAAGTAAAAGCAAATTATTATAATATAGGTTTCTATTAAAATATAAAAATTCAGGGCTTACAATTTTTAATAAATATAATGGCAAAGTAGCTGCAATACAAAAGAGTGTGCTAAAAAGTGCCGAGATTTTACATGATTTTAATAAAAATTGGTTTACTTGCCCGAATGTTATAATTTCTGCTTGAGAGAAAAATGTTCGTAAAATAAAAATTAGAGCTAGCACCTCTAGAATGTGTTCGCTAATGAAAAAGATGGTGGTATATGCTAAAACTATGCGCATAATTGTAAAAGTTAGCCATGTTATAGGAAACAGGTATAAGGCTTTAAAAAGACCAGGAGACAAAAACTTTACCTGTATGTTTAAAATTAATGCAAAAGCTTGAATTAGCATTAAAATTGCAGAAACTAAACATATGTATGGCATAATGTAAGTAGTGTGGGTCTTAAATTTGGTAAAAAATGCTGATTGGTTTTGGATTCCAAGTGGTATGAATGAAATAGGTTGACTGTTTTTATTTGTGATAAAAAATGTATATATTAAAAAAATACCAACAGTTAAAGAGACGATACCTAATGTGACATTTTGCCAACGAGAAAATATAATTTTTGAAGAATTATCATTTTCTGGAGAGCCGAAAAAAGAGTAAAGTATAGCACCCATTGCTATTAATATAACTGAGTAATCGAATAAATGTGTGATAAAATTTGGTTGTATGTAAAATCCTGTAGTGTGGTCAACGCGGTTGAATATTAAGTAACATCGTGTTATAATAATAAAGAGTAATAACACGATAGGAATGGTATAATAAAAAAGCCAAGATGGTTTTAATTTATTTTTTATTTTTAACATATTTGAGCAAACATCCTTTCAATTACTATAATACAGATTTTATTATATCATAAAATTGTTGATTTGTCAGTTAATTTAATTATAATAAAGGAGGAGTGAGTGAATGGTAACAAGAACAAAGCTGCAAGAAGGCGTTTTTTTTAATAGCATAGTTGACAACAAATTTAAAAACAATGTAATAACAATTCATTTTATTTTACCACTAAATGAGAAGGACGTTAATGCGAATGCTATTATTACATCAGTATTTAAAAGCAAACTAAAACTAGCAGAATTTAATAAAAAACTAAAAGCACTTTATGATGCTTCTATTTTTGTAGAAGTTAAAAAGTTTGCTGGATGTCAGGATGTAGGTATTGGGGTGCAGTATATAAAAAATAGGTATACTATTGGGAATGAAAATATTGCTAAAACAGCAGTGGAACTGCTCTTTGCCTGCATTGCAAATCAGTTGACCGATGAAAAAATTGAACTGGAAGGAAAGAAGCAAGAGATTTGTGCTTCTATTAAGGCGGATTTTAGTGATAAAGTTTTGTATGCAAAAAAAAGATGTAAAGAGATAATGTTTGAAGGTACGGTATGTGCTTTAGACCCCAAGGGAACGCTTGAAGGAATTAATAAACTTTTAGAAAAAGAAGTTACAGAAGCTTATTACCGCATTTTAGAGACAGCTCAAATTGAAATAATATCTATTGGGGATGAACAATGCAATTTTATTGCGCAAGAAGTGTTAGCAAAGGGCTTTAGTGAGATTACCAGTAAAGAAAGAATTCAAAAAAAATTAAGTGCATGTGATTTTAGAAAAAAAGAAAAATATGTTATAGATAAGATGGAGGTTGAACAGGCTAAGCTTGCAATTGGGTTTATAAAACCTGTTGATTTTGCTGAAGATAGTATCGCTCGAACACGTATATTAAATAATATATATGGAGGCTCGGCAGTTTCAAAATTGTTCTGCAATGTGCGGGAAAAATTAAAACTTTGTTATTATTGTGGTGTAGAATACGATAATTTTACTGGAGGATTAGCAGTTAATTCTGGGGTAGATAAACAGAATTTGGAGCAAGCTAGTGAAGCAATTATAAAGGAATTTAAAAGTATACAAAATGGGGAATTTTTTGAAGAAGATGTTAATAAAGCTAAATTAGATTACAAAAACAGGTTGAAAATATTGACAGATTCACTAGACTACCTCGTTATATGGTATGAGGCTAGGATTTTTGAAGATAATCCAATATCACCAGAAGATTTCTGCAATATTGTAGATAAAGTAGATAAACAAGGCATTATTGAACAAGCTAGAAAATTTATAATGACTACAAAATATGTGCTTGAAGGTGTTGATTGATATGGAAAAGAGAATTGTTAAAGTTGAGAGATTAAATGAAAACTACCTTGAAGTGCAACATAAAACTGGGCTTAAAATTATTGTATTTAAAACTTTAGGCTATTCAACATCTTATGCAATTTTGGGTGTTAATTATGGCTCTACAAATAACAGGTTTATAGATAAAACCGGCAGATTTTTAGATACACCGCTGGGAATTGCGCACTTTTTAGAACATAAGATGTTTGAAAATGAAGATAAAACAGACACATTTGAACTATTTGCTAAAACTGGAGCAAGTGCGAATGCTTTTACAGATTTTGAGAAGACAGCTTATCTTTTCTCTGGATCAGGTTATTTAGAAGAGAATTTAAAAATATTATTAAGCTTTGTAATGCGTCCATACTTTACTGAAGAAACTGTGAAAAAAGAACAAGGAATTATTGCACAAGAGATAAAAATGTATGAAGATAGTCCGGCATGGCAAGCGTTTTTCAATGCTGTTTCTGCGATGTATCAAAAGCATCCAATTGCCAACAACATTGCAGGAACAGTTAATTCAATTGCCACAATTACACCTGAATTACTTTATACATGCTATAATAATTTTTATTCATTAGAGAATATGATATTGACTGTTGTGGGAGATTTTGATGAAGAACAAGTAATTAATTTAGTAGACAAATTGCTTTCTGATTGTAAAGTGGAAAAGAAGATAGTAAGTGCGAAAACTTATTATGAAATCGAACCTGCTGCAGTGAAAACACACAGAATATCTAAAGCCCTACCGGTTTCAATTACATTGGCAGAGATAGGCTTTAAAGAAAATGCGTATACTTTACAGGAGAATTTTTTGCAGCAATTTGTGTATAAAATTGTTTTAGACATGATTTTTGGCAGTACATCAAAGTTTTATGAAGAAGCTTACAAAGAAAGATTGGTAACAGATTCGTTTGCCACAGATGTTGTATGGGGAGCAGGTTATCTTGTTTTACGTATTTTTATGGAAACGGCAGAACCAGATAAATTATATGAAATGATAATAGATGAGATTAAACGACAACGTGAATGTGGGCTTAATAAAGAAGATTTTAAACTTTGCAAGAAAAGTTTGTTATCACATCTTATAAAAACAACAGAGAATTTAGATGATTTGGCTTTGTTATTGCTTGATATAACAAGGGCGGGATATGATTTAGATTTTGTTTTTAAATTCGTTGAAAATATTTCTTTTAAAGATGCAGAACAACTCGTATATGAAGGATTTAAAAAGGAAAGATCTGTACTTTCTGTTGTGCAAGCAAAATAGATAGTGAGTAGGAGCTTTATATGAAAATTGGGGTTTTAACTAGTGGCGGAGATGCACCAGGAATGAATACAGCAATTCGTGCAATTGTGAAAGAGGCAGATAAATATGAAATTGACGTATATGGCTTTTTTAAAGGGTATAATGGGTTAATTAATGGGAATTTTAAAAAGCTAGATATGGATTTAGTTGCAGGAATAGTAAATTTAGGAGGAACAGTACTGCAAACAGCAAGGTGTGAGGAGTTTTCAACAGATTTAGGGCTATGTAAAGCTAAACAAACATATGACAGGTTAGCATTAGACGGGTTAGTAGTTATTGGTGGAGATGGTACTTTTAAAGGAGCTATGAAACTTGCCAACTTAGGAATTCCGTGTGTAGGGATACCTGGAACAATAGATAACGATATTGCAGCTACAGGTTACACAATAGGTTTTGATACTGCAATAAATACAGCTACAAGAATGATAGATTTTTTAATGGATTCTGTAAAATCTCATGGCAGATGCATGGTGGTTGAAGTTATGGGACGTGAATCTGGTAAAGTTGCATTGAATATAGCTCTAGCTACTGGGGCTGATTTTGTACTTTTACCTAACAGAGATACAGAGCAGGAGAAACAACTTATTAACAAAATTAAATTAAAAAAAGAGCAAGGGAAAGAGTATTTTTTAATAATTGTAGCAGAGGGATATAAAAACAAAAACAATATTGCCAAGGGAATTGCGGTAGAAATAAAAACTTCAGTTAGAAGTTCGGTATTGGGTTATGTGCAAAGAGGTGGAGCGCCTAGTGCAAAAGATAGAATTATAGCAAGTAAGATGGGAATAAGGGCAATTACTATTTTAAAAAACAGAGAAAAAAACCGTATGATTGGAGAATTAAGTGGTAAAATAGTAGATTTGGACTTGAATGAAGCGATGAACAACAAAAATTCAAACAACGCTGACGATGAAAAGGTCGAACAATTTATAAATTCGATTTGAAATGGAGGGCAGAAAAACATGAAAAAAACAATTATGACTTGTACATTGCCATTTTTATCATTAGGAATGTTAGTGGAAATGAATTGCATAAAAGGCGTTGCAATACAAAATGTGTGCAGCTATTACGATGAGAAACTTTTAAAAGCTGAAACTGAAAAAGTACAAGAAAGCCTGGAATCGGGGCTTTTGTTGTTACGTAAAAAAGGAAAAGAGATATTTAGCGAAAAGAAAAAAAGTAAATCAAGCAAAAAGGCAAAGAATATTGATGGTTTAACAGTGCAAAATACTCAAGCTTCAGATTTTCTTGAACTTTCTGCGGAAGATGTTGTGAAAAATATTGGAGCATTATTTACTGCGGACCAGAAAAAGACAGGGATTCTTGCATCTGTTTCTATGGCCCAATTCATATTTGAATCTGGCTATGGGAGGAGTGAATTAGCGCAAAACGCGAACAATTTATTCGGCATGAAATGTTCACTTTCGGGTAACGACTGGGCTGGCTCAACTTGGAATGGTACAAATAAATATATTAAAAAAACTCAAG
>JBJEZM010000008.1:0-5853 GCA_051887395.1 Oscillospiraceae bacterium
TAACCTCAGAAATTTTTGGGTGTGAGTTTTTCAAGATTTTTTTCCTCCAAGATTTCGACCTCTTGATTTAAAAACCAAGAATATAAAAATAGTTTTGTTATGGGTTTAGTGAAATTGGGTGCAAGAGCAGCTTTGTATATATATAACTGATGTTTATATTTTTGCGCTAGCTGAGCAATGCTGCTGATTTTATCTGATTTAAAATCTAATAGATAAATTTGGTCGTCTAATTCTAAAACGCAGTCTGCAATACCGTGAATGTTTATAAGTTCTTGAGAATTAGCAGCCTGTGCAAAAAGCTTTGAGCTGGGCAAATTTACAGAAAATTTAACTTCGCGGTGAATTACAACAGCTTTTTTTATAATGTTAAAATAAAATGCGGATTTAAAAAATGCTTTTAACTCTTCTTGTGGAAGGGAAGTGGCCTCTTGCGGGGTTAAAATTTTATCATCTATTAAGCGAGCAAGTTCTTGCTTAAGATTAGCAGCTGCCGTTTTGTAGCTGCAAAACTGCATAAAACGGTGCATTATAGAACCTTGCGCAGCGGCGGTTACTTGAGTTTTTTGGTCAGTTAAAAACACAGGGGTTAGATCGAATTTTTTGTAAAAAGATCTTTCTAATAATTTAGAGACAGATATACTAGCAGGCAGATTTAAAATATTTGAATAAGGGTACACGTAATTCATGTTATCTTTTATAATAGTTAACAGCTTTTTAGAATTTGCAGAACCATTTGTTATCACATTTTGCTTTATAACTGTTTGTTGAGTTTTTTTCCCTGACAAAGAAGGCTCAACCAGTTCAAATTCAAATTTGGCGTCAGCCTTAATAGAGTTATCATTTGAAACATTGAATTTAGTGCAGAATTCTTGGTGCGATAACATAGCAAATAGAATAAGGTCTGCAAAATTTTGATGATGCCGCAAAGCAGGAAAACACAACCCTTTTAGAGAGGTTGCATTTTTAATAAGCATAATTTTTTCCAGCTGATCTTTAAAGTTTGCTGTAATAATAGGTACAATTATTTGAAATTTAGCCCGGGTAAGCGCTACATAAAGCAGACGTAATTCTTCTGCAAACATCTCTTGATGCAAAAGAGATATCATAGCTTCTCGAAATATTGTGGAGGTTTGAAAAGCTCGATTTTTTGAATATTTAACGCAAGCAGTACCTAATTCCCTGTGCAGCAAAAAACGGCTAATTATATCCACTTTATTAAAATCCTTGGCGGTGTTGGCTATAAAGCATATTGGGAACTCTAAGCCTTTGGCCTTGTGAATGCTTATAATTTTTACAGCGTTTATATTAAAAATATCATCACTGGCACCTTGGTTGGGCGCAGAACCGGCTGCTTGTTCTTGTTCTATGTAGTTTATAAAATCATATAACGAAGAAATACCTAAAGCCTCGGCCTGTTTTGCCAAATTTAAAAAAAGCTTTAAATTGGTTTTTATTTGGCCAGTTTTTTTATTCTCTATTAAAGAAAACGCTAGGTAATGTTTTTGAGTATATATATAATTAATAGAATCGTAGAGAGAATTATTTAAAAAGAAATCCGAAAGCTCTTTTAAAGTAGCTAAAAGTTTCAAGCATTTTGAGCTGCCAAAATAGATAACATTATTATATAAGCTTTCATTTTTATTCGTTAATCTGAGTTTTGTAATTTCATCTAAAGAGAAAGAAAATAAGCAAGAATGCATTGCAGCCGCAAGAGAAATACTTTGAGTGGGATTGTTAATAGCTTTTAAAATTGCTATTAATTTAGTAATCTCTTTGCTTTGCCAAAAGTTGGCACAAAGCTGCAGAGCAACCGGAATATTAGCGTCTATTAATGCGTTTCTATAAATGTCTATGCTGTCTTTTGTGCTGCGCAGCAAAATACAAAAATCGCCATAGTTAACATGCCTTAAGGTACCATTATCTTCAATAACAAAATTGGGGTTTATAATTTTTTGCACGATATAATCCGCTATATATTTAGCTTCAATTTGCATGGCTTCTGTGCTGTTTGCTTGATGCTCAATAATACTCAGCTTAAAACCGGGTTCGCAGAATGTTTGTGTGATGCCAGGTATTAGTTCTTGAGATTTGTCGTAATTTATAGCAGCGGTAGATTTAGTCATGATCTGCGAAAAGATGAAATTAATAGCATCTACAACAGCTTTGGTTGGTCTAAAATTATGTTTTAAAAAAATTCTGGCGGGGAATGTGCTACCATCATAATCTGGCAAAGAATCTTTTTTAGCGATAAAAATCTCTGGAACAGCATGACGGAATCTATATATACTTTGCTTTACATCGCCTACCATAAAAACATTTGAATAGTTTTTAGAAACAGCGTTTATAATTAAATTCTGAACCTCGTTAATATCTTGAAACTCATCAACTAAAATCTCGTTAAAAGAGTTGGTAATTTCTTGCGCAATAGAGGATTTTTGGAGTTGTTTATTTTGAGTTTTATGGTAGAGCAGTTCAAGTGAAAAATGCTCAATATCAGCAAAGTCTATAAGGTTTTTATTGCGCTTTATTGCAGAAAATTCGGCATCAAAAGCAGAGATAATTTCAATAAGGAGGTCAAAATATCTAAAGGAATATTGTTTATCCTGAGTTATAGTTTCTTCATCAAAACAGAGAACACGACTTTTTAATGTATCTAAATTTTCTCTTATCAGTTTTCTTGTTTGTGCAATCTGATGCAGAATTTGTGGGTCTGCAGAATCATTTTTGCAAGGCGGCATATTCAAAAGTTTTACACCGCTAACATGCTGGTGCACAAAAGCAAGTGATTTTGGTGCTTTTAAAGTACCAATTAGTTCGTTTATCAAGCTGATGTCATCTTGCAAACATGCATATAGTTTTATTAGATTATGTTTTTGAGCGAGCTGCAGGTTTGTTTGAGCACAATCCGCACAAAATTTTAGAATGTTTTCAGAATACTCTAAAATGACTTGAATGAATTTATCGTTCTGGATGTTTAAAGTTTTAGCAGAATAATAATTAAGAATCTTTTGCCAAAAATCTTTGTAAAACGGTTTGGAACGCGAAAAATTGTAAAATTTGAGCACGTTTTCGAATAATTTATCGTCATCGTAATAAAATTCGCATAAATTGGCTAGCTGCTGCCAATCTTTTTTTTTGTAAAATCTTTCGATTATAGTTTTAAAAGCGCTTTGTTTTAAAAAAAAAACTTCTTGTTCTGAGGCAATGCGAAATGTTGGAGATAAACCCAACAAAGCTGCATTTTCGCGCAATATTTTTAAGCAAAATGCATGAAATGTGCAACAATTAGCAGTATCAATTAAATCTAGCTGCAATTGAAGGTGAGCACGTTTTTGAGGATAAAGTTCTATGCTGTTTTGTAGATTTTGGCAAATTTTTAGTTTGATTTGTTCTGCAGCAGCATTGGAAAAGGTGATGAGGAGAAGTTCTCCTATTGAACATGGCTTTTTAGATAGAAGCTTTCTTAAAACACGCGCAACTAATACCGATGTTTTGCCACTGCCGGCAGCAGCAGAAACGAGCAGTGAACCAGTTGCTTGAATAGCTTGTTGTTGTTCGTTGGTCCAATTAATAAAGAATCACCTCAATTGTTAATTTATTTTGTGATTATAATAATGAAATTTAATAAAGCTAACATTGTTATTCATATGCAAATGATAACACATGTTAGTTTTTACGTCAACTTAATAAATTTACACAAAATATATAAATAATAAATATAATTATATAATATAGAAAAATAAAATTATATTTTTAATAAAAAAATTAACATTTGCGGTCGAGAAATATGATATACTAACCGTAACGAAATTATTATGATATTTTCATAAAAACAATATTATAAATAAAAAAATATATATACATATTAAGCACAAAAAGATGTGATATTTATTGATTGTTTGCAAAATTTTCCAAAATGATATTTTATTAGGCAAATGGTTAGAATTATTAGATGATTTATTGTTATCTTTTTATACTAGATTTATTGGCAAATCTGAGCAGATCTCGAGCGACAAAGAAGAATTTGATGATACTTTAATTAAGGAGTATTTGAGTTGTTTAGCTCTTATTTGCGATAATGTATGGCCGGAGGGAGCATTTAAAAAGATTTGTTGCAAATTTTTGCTGAATGCATTTGAAAGATTTTGCTTAGTTGTGAATTTTGCTTTTAAGAATGATTATGATATTAGGTAGCGTATTTTAGCCTTGCAGAATTCAGAATATAGTGTTTTATTTTTAGATTTTTGTTACGAGATTTTTGGCTTTTATTTTGGCGAAAATTACAGGCAAAACATTAAAGAAGAACCGTTAATTTTAAGTATTTTTGGAATAGAGCTTGAACAGGGGCAAAAAACGCTAAATATAAATAAGTTTGTAGATGCATCTATAAAAGGAGGAGAAATTAACGATGAAAAAACTTATTTTTGGAGTGCTAAAAAAGAAATATTTGAATTACCAATTCAAAAAGACCTAGAAACATACATTGTTAATTTAGGTAAGCAAGAACCCGGAGAAAAAAATATTTTGTTACTTTGTGGAGCAAAACTTTCTGGCAAGCATACTCAAATTGGGTTGCCAGCAGCACAAAATTCGGCAAGGTTATTGCTAGTAAATTTTGAATTTGTAAATACTCTTGAAAAGAGTGAATTAAAAGCAGCAGCTTATGGAATTTGTTTAGAAACTATTTTAAATGATGTGTGGCTTTGTCTTGAGGGGCTTAAGCTAAAAGAAGATGAAGAAAAATTAAATTTTAAATATGTTATTAATGTGATCTCTAAATATATAGAGTTTTTTGTTGTAATTTGTAGAGAAAATTTAGATTTAGTTCCTTGTGTGCCGCGGTATATAACTACCAAGTTTTTGATACAGCCACTTTTAAGAAAAACGAGTATTGACTGCTGGAAGTATTTTTTTGAAAGAGAAAATATTAGTTTTAAAGATTTTGAAATACTTGTGAGAAATTTTAGCTTTAACATTGGACAGATAGCTTAGGTTGCAAAACAGCTCAAATTATTAGGAGCATTGAACTTAAAAGAAGAGCTAGTATTAGATGTTTGCAGGCAAGCAGCTGGAGAAAATTTTGGAACAAAGGCAAAAAGAGTTAATAAGATATTTAGCTGGAACGATTTGATTATTAATAAAGAATGTGAAGATTTATTATATTGGATTTGTGATTTGGTAAAATCTTCTAGTGTGATTTATGATGATTTGGGATTTGCAAAAAAGACAGCTTATGGTAGATCTGTTTCGGCTTTGTTTTACGGTCCACCAGGAACGGGCAGAACTATGGCAGCTCAGGTGGTGGCAAATGAGTTAGGGCAAGATCTTTATAAAGTAGATTTATCGCAGATGATAAGTAAATATATTGGAGAAACAGAAAAGAATCTAAATGCAATTTTTGATGTAGCCGGCAAAGCTAACGTGGTTTTGTTTTTTGATGAAGCAGACGCTTTGTTTGGCAAGCAAACGCAAATTACAAATTCTAATGATAAATTTGCGAACAATGAGACGTCATTTTTGCTGCAAAAAATAGAGAAATATTCTGGAGTGGCAATTTTAGCTACAAATTTGGCAGTTAGTTTTGATAGTGCTTTTAAGAGAAGAATTAAAGTAATGGTAAATTTTGCATTGCCGGACGCAAAGTTGAGGTTAAAGCTTTGGCACAGTGTATTTCCGAAAGAAGTGGATGCGGGTGAGATTGATTTTGAATATTTAGCAGAAAAATTGAAATTTCGGGGAGTATGATAAAGGCATCGGCGGTGGCAAGCAACTTTTTTGGTTGTGCGAGCAAACAGTACAGACGCAGTTGGAGCCCACCTTGGTGGAGCCAGCAATGCCGCTTTGCGATGCCAT
>JBJEZM010000009.1:0-5808 GCA_051887395.1 Oscillospiraceae bacterium
TATTCCTAAAATTAAAGAGAACACTCACAGAGTAGAGGAGCCTGTTAATAAAATAAAGGGGATGTTAATATAGAAATTAAAGAAAGTTTAATTAAGTTAGGTTCTAAAGCCAGACCAGGTGAAATACGTAAGAAAAAATGGATTGTTATACATGAAACAGGCAATATACAGCTAACCATGCAAAATATATAAGCAACTTAGCTCTCAAAAATGAGCAATATTTATCTTGGCATTATACAGTGGATAATAAAGAAATATTCAGGCACATACCAAATAATGAGATTGCTTGGCATGCAGGTGATGGCAGAAAAGAAGGCGGCGGGAACATGAACGGGATTGGGATTGAAATTTATATAAATAAAAATTCTAATTTTAATACTGCACTTAAAAATGCTGCTTGGCTTGTGGCAACATGGATGAAAAAGCACAATATTACTATAGAAAATGTGCAGCAGCATCATTTTTTTGATGGTAAAAACTGCCCAGAAATTATAAGAAAACGAGGCCTTTGGAATGACTTTATTGCTATGTGTAAGGCTGAATTTGTAAAAATAGGCTAGTTTAGCATCTTAATGTAGGTTAAAGTAACTTTAAAAGCCTTTTACTGCCACAAAAAATCTATTAAAATACACACTTAATAAGCCGAATGCTGTTGGTGTGTATTTTTTTATTTATTTACAGT
Source organism: Oscillospiraceae bacterium (assembly GCA_051887395.1). GTDB lineage: Bacteria > Bacillota > Clostridia > Oscillospirales > Ruminococcaceae > RGIG1955. Next base: position 683 of record JBJEZM010000009.1, read on the forward strand.
GCAAATTTTTAGTCTATTTTTTTAAAATAAAATATATCTTGTGGTGGGGTACTTAATTCACCTTCACAAAAAGCGATTTCCCCTTTTCTCTAGTATATTAAGATAGCAATCTTTCAATACATCTTCAATATTTTACCTTAACGCTTGTTCTAGTGGCATGAAGTTACTATCATAAGAATTTAGTAAATAGCAATTATTTTTGCTGCTTGCATCATAGCTCTCAAATATTTCTAAAGTTGTTTTATATCCATTAACCGCAACTAATTTACTAACATCAGTCATGTAATTTTTATCAAATTTAGTATCTAACTTCCAAATTAGATTTCTTTTTTTAGGCGAAAATAATTCAAAAACAACTCGTTTTCTTACACTTTTTAGAACAAATTGATTTACAATTTCTTGCTCGATTTCGGTATTCATAAAGAAATATTCATTTTTAGTGTAACTATTGTAACAAGTCTTTTAATGCTTTTAGGTTATTGTTATTAAGCGTTAATGTTAAATTATTTAAATAATTTAGCCCAAAAGCATTTGATTTGAATTTAAATGTGATAGAAAATGCTATTAAAGCTTGATGTTTTAGCTCTAGATTTTTGTTTTGAGCAATTCTACCGTATTTGTTATCACCTATTAAAGGGTGACCTATGTGAGCAAATTGTGCACGAATTTGATGTGTACGGCCAGTAAAGAGGGTAACCTCTAAAAGAGATGTTTTGGCTGATGATTGTAAAACTTTATAACCAGTTTTAATGATTTTGTAGCCAAGTTTAGGGGTGTTACTAATAATTACTTGATTTTTGTCTGTGTCTTTTTTTAGGTAAGCTTGTAAAATAGCTTCTTTTGGGGTTAAATTACCATGCACTAAACATATATATTTTTTTATTATTTCGTGATTTTTAAATTTTTCATTCAATATTCTTAGGGTTTCAGCGTTTTTTGCTGCTATAACCAAACCGCTTGTATTACGGTCTATACGGTGGCATAAAGCTGGGGTAAAACTATTTTCTTTTGCTGGGTCATATTCATTTTTTTGCCATAGATATTTGCAAATACCGTTTATTAATGTGTTAACAGTTTCGGTTTTATCTTCGTGCACCAAAAGCCCAGATGGCTTGTTTACCACCAGAATATTATCGTCTTCGAATACAATTTGCAGTTGAGTTTTACAGTTTAAGAACAATTTTTTATTGTTTTTTTCAAAAAACTCATCATTTATAAAAAGTTGTAAAACATCACCTTCTTGTAGAATGCGGCTATTTTGGCAATGCTTTTGGTTCAACTTTATTCTTTTTTTTCTAATGTATTTGTACATCAAACTAGCTGGTAAACTTGGTAATGCTTTTTGTAAAAATTTGTCTAACCTTTGATTTGCATCGTTTTTATTTATTATAATCTCTTTCATATTAATTTCACATTCTGTGGCCCTAAAAGTTTTTGAAGTTGCTCTAGCATAGTGTTATTTGGAGCTGTCCATAACCTGCTTGGGGTTAATTTCAATTTGTGCTCATCTTCAAAAAAGATATAAACCTTTGTGTTACCTTCGAAAATTTGCAGCAGATTTTCTGCTTTTTTATAATCTTCGGACTTTATACTTTTTATTTTTAGGTAGAGTCCTTTTTTAGTAATTTCTTTTGACTTGTTTTGAGGGTTTTTGAGCAATCTTTCAAATTCTTCTGGCTGCCAAATATTATTAGGTAAAATTTTTAAGTTGGCCTCTTCTTTTGTATCTGTTCTGCCTTCGACCACTATTATATTACCCTCTACCAAAAGGTGCCTAACTGCTTCGAAAATTTTGGGAAATAGAACAAGCTCAACACTTGCTGTACAATCTTCAATTGTACAAAACGCCATCTCTTGGTTATCTTTTGTTAAGATTTTATCTATAGAAAGGACTATACCCATAACTCTAACGGTTTTGCCGACTTTATTTGGTTCTAAATCTATATCTTCAATGTTTGCAAGCTCACCTTTGCAGAAATCTTGACCGTATTTATCTAATGGGTTAGTAGAAAGGAAAAGTCCAATTGATTCCTTTTCTAAATTAGCAAGTTCTAATATCGACAATTCTTCTTCAACCTTGTTTACCTTATATCCTAGTGTATTTTGAGCAGAAGGATCTGGATCAAAGAGGGTTAACTGCCCCAAAACCATGCCTTTGGCATTACTGCTAACATATTCTAAAATTGCTTCATAATTTTGAAGCATACTATTTCTGGTTTCGCCCAAGCTATCAAAACAACCGGCTTTAATTAAGCTTTCTAGTGCTCGTTTATTTAGTTCTGTGCCATACATACGTTCGCAGAAGTTGCTTAAGTTTTTAAATAAACCGTTGTTTCTTTCTTCTTCTACCTTAGTGAGGAAATTTTTATTTACAGATTTTATTGAAGTTAAGCCGAATCGAATTTTACCATCTTCTACTTTAAAAGAAGCGTTACTTTTGTTTATATCTGGAGGCAGGATTTTAATCTCTAACCTATTACATTCGCCCACATATTCTTTAATTTTATCCTTATTATCTGCCACACTGGTAAGGAGTGCTGCAAAATATTCACGCGGGTAAAAACATTTTAAATAAGCGGTCTGGTAAGATATAACAGCATAAGCTGCTGCGTGAGATTTATTAAATGCATAAGATGCGAAACTGCTCATTTCGTTAAATAGTTCATTAGCTACAGATTCTGGTACACCGTTTGCTAAAGCGCCAACACATTCCACATTACCGTCAGCATCTTTTAAACCAAAGATAAAATTATGCCGCTCTTTTTCCATAACATCAGCCTTCTTTTTAGCCATTGCACGCCGCACAATATCTGCACGGCCATATGAATAGCCCGCGAGCTTTTGGAATATCTGCATTACTTGTTCTTGATAAACAATACAACCGTAAGTGACCTCTAAAATTGGTTTTAACAGGGGGTGCTTATATTTAACTGTTTTTTTGTTCTTTTTATTTTCTATATACCTGGGGATAGATTCCATTGGCCCGGGCCTAAAAAGAGAAAGAATAGCTATAATATCTTCAATTGATTCTGGTTTTAAATTGACTAATACGTTGCGAATACCGCTTGAAGATTCAAATTGGAATACACCTTTGCCAAAACCGGCAGAAAGCATTTTAAATACTTTGGGTTCTTTATATGAAATGTTTTCTAGTTCAAAATCTGGGTGAGTTTTTTTAATAGCTTTTTCGGTGTTGCTTATAACTGTTAAGCACTTAAGGCCTAAAAAGTCCATCTTAAGCAAGCCCAGTTCTTCTAATGTGCTAATTGGGAATTGGGTAGTTATGTTATTCTGCAATTTTTGTAACGGTACCAATGTATCTGTGGGGTCTTTGGTTATAACAATTCCAGCGGCATGTGTAGAACAATGTCGAGGCATGCCTTCTAGTTTGATGGCCATATCTATGATTTCTTTTACATCCTTGTTGGTGTCATACATATTTTTTAGTTCACTAACCACAGTTAAAGCCTTTTTTATGGGGATAGGCTGGTTGAGTTCATTTGGGATTAATCTCGCCAAAGTATCTGCTAGAGAATAAGAATATTCCATAACTCGAGCTACATCACGAATTGCCATTTTTGCCGCCATTGTGCCAAATGTTGCAATCTGTGCCACATGGTCAGCGCCGTATTTTGCAACAACATAATCTATAACCTCTTGCCTACGCTCATAGCAGAAGTCAATATCGAAATCTGGCATACTAATACGTTCTGGGTTTAAAAATCGCTCAAAAATCAAGTTGTATTCAATAGGGTCAATTTCGGTAATCCTCAGACAATAAGCCACTAAACTGCCAGCGCCAGATCCTCTGCCTGGGCCTACAGGAATACCTTGGCTTTTGGCGTATTGAACAAAATCCATTACAATTAAAAAATAATCTATGTACCCCATTTTTTTAATTACAGAAATTTCGTAGGTTAACCGTTCTTTTAAAGATCCACTTGGGGTTTTGCCATAAATGCGTTCAAAGCCGGAATGACAGAGGTCAAGAAAGTATTCTTCGTTGGTTTTATTTTGATTATTAGTAAAGTTAGGTAGTTTGGTTTTGTTAAATTCAAAAGAAATATTACATTTATCTGCTACTTCTTTAGTATTAAACACGGCCTCTGGAATATCTTTAAAATTTTCTAGCATCTCTTCTTGTGATTTTATATAAAGATCGTCAGCGCTAAATTCCATATTAGGGGCATTAATTGTTGAATTTGTTTGAAGGCATAGCATAACTTTGTGCATCTTAATATCTTCTTTATAAACATAATGCACGTCGTTTGTTGCTACAACTTTAATATTTTCGGCTTGGGCTATTTTTATTAAGTTACTATTAACGAATTTACTTTCTTCTGTTCCATGTTCCTGTAGCTCAATATAGTAATCATCTTTAAATATTTCGTGGTAAAATTTTGCAACTTCTGTTGCTGCCTCAATGTTGTTAGAGAGCGCAAGTTTAGCTACCTCTCCGCTAACACAGCCAGAAAGGCAGATTAAACCGTTATGATATTGTTTAATTAGATCTTTATCGATTCGAGGTTTTATATAAAAACCTTCTGTGAATGAAAGGGAAACCATTTTAATTAAATTGCGATAGCCTTCGTTGTTTTTGCAGATTAAAACTAAATGGTTTCTTTTACCATCGAATTTAAACTCTTTGTCGAATCTTGTGCGGGGTGCAACATACATCTCGCAGCCAATTAAAGGCTTAACACCCTCTTTAAGAGCTTCTTTATAAAATTCAATAACACCATACATTGTACCGTGATCTGTTATCGCCACAGCAGATTGCCCAAGTTCTTTTACCCGCTTAGCAATTTGTTTAATGCGGCATGCACCGTCTAACAGGCTATATTCGCTATGTAAGTGTAAATTAACAAAGTCACTCATAAAAAATCTCTCTTTATTATTTTTGTTACTAAAATTATAGAACAAAACTTACACTTTTGCAAATATTTAAGTTTTAACCTAAAGATGCTAGCAATTTAAAAATTTAAGTGAATAATCTTATGCAGGAACATAAAACTATTCACTTAAATAAAGCTGGTTTAAATATCGTTTTTTAATTTATTGATTGCAAATTCAATGCGTTCGGTAACGTCATTTTTTCCAAGAATTGCAGCAAGTTCAATTGCTCC
>JBJEZM010000010.1:0-5674 GCA_051887395.1 Oscillospiraceae bacterium
TGCTAGAGCAAAGGTCAAGCAGAATATTTGAGTTTGCAACACGCTTTTTAAATTTATTTTTAACTCTCTTTAGTATGTGTTCCATATTAGTTTTAGGTTGCTTGCTGCTTAGTACACTTGGCCATAAAATAGAAAAACCGTTCCAAGATGTGCTTTTCCGTTATTGTTTAAGTTCAGCAAAGTTGCTGTTGCGGTGTCTGCTTTGGCAATAATAATCAGTTTTGCATTTTTTAAAATAACTGGCACAAATGAATTCCAAAAAAAGTTATTTTCTCAGGCAATTAATGAACGAACGATTTTAAATAACAAGAGCACAGAGGTTGAATATAGCAAAGATGCAAAAGTCGAAAAACAGTCTGAATTTGAACAAGCAATATTAAAAATAATTTCAGAGAATATTTTTTATGCACTAACTAATGGCGATGTGCTTAAGGTTTTAATATTTTCTATTGCTGTGGGGTTAGTGATTGGCAGAACAGAGGGTGAAGGAAAAGAGAGCTTAATGCTAATAATTGATGGAATATTAGACGCCTGCCGATTTTTTATAAACAAATTAAGTCTGCTTTGCCCGTTTATTTTATTTATATTCGGCATAACACAAAGTGTGCAACTAAAAAATATAAATGCAAAAGGCATATTTATATTTATTACTATTTTAATAATAATTTATTTATAGTACTGCCAGCGGCATCACTTTTAATGCAAAAGGAGGTTGGTGGTGGGTATTTTAAGCAGTTTAAATATATAAAGCATTCATTATTAATTGCGTTAAGTGTAAGTGATGATGCAGATTGCATTTTATTAGCAATAGCAGACTTAGAAAAATTAAAAAACGACAAAAAAAGTAAAATTTCTTTAGCAGTACTGCTTAGCTTTTCTTTATGCCCTACGGTTTAATCATTTTATTATCAGCAGCAAGCTACGCATCATTTATTTATAATAGCAGCTTTAACCCGGTATTATTTTTTAAAATCATTATATTTTCAATTTTAGTTAGCTTTTCTGCAATAGGTCTTGAAATAGAGACTATTTATAGCGGAGTTTCAATTATACTTTCTGTAGTAGTGCTTCCAAGCAGCACAATGCTTGTTATGATTTCTACAATTATGTTTTTAATAATACCGATCATACATGTAGTGGATGTTTACATAAATATTATCATTACTTTAAAGATAGCAAAAAAGCAGATAAATTCATAAATTATGCAAGTAAAAGAATAAAAAGATTGACATATTTCTTTTTTGCGGTTATAATATATTGGTGATTGTATTTTACAGTCATTAGTTTTTGTACATTTTAAGCAAACCGTGTGGCAGCGGGGTTGGCTTGCTTTTGCAAATTAATACTGCAAAAGCAAGAAGTTTTTGCCACTTGTTGGCAGAACAAAGCTGTTATTTTATCATCCGTGGTTGCTGTGAGCATGTGGTATCTGCAGCTCAGAATGAGCACTCGGAAATTATTTTTACAGAAAGGGGTGTGACGTTGTAAGGCAGTTGATCTGGGTTTACAACATTAATGAGATGTCTACATACATGCTAAAAACAAAAGACGTAAACCGAAAGTGGTATATAATTGATGCTGCTTATAAACCTTTAGGAAGAGTAGCAGTAGAAGCTGCGCGCTTGCTAAAAGGCAAACATAAGCCAGATTATACCCCTCATGTTGATTGCGGAGATAATGTAATAATTTTAAATGCAGAAAAAATAACATTAACTGGCAAGAAAACAGAGAAGAAGTATTATAGGTACCATACAGGTTGGGTTGGAGGCCTAAAAGAAATTCAATATAAAGCATTGATGGCAATAAAACCAGAAAAAGCTTTAGCTTTGGCGATAAAAGGAATGCTTCCTGCAAATTCAATTGGCAGAAAAGCTTTAGCCAGAGTTAAGATATACAAAGGTGAAAAACATTGCCACGAGGCTCAAAAACCAGTTGAATGGACTTGCAAGTATTGTTTTAAAAATCAAGAAAAATAACAATTTAAGTGGTGATAATTAAATGTATAACAAAGAGCCTTTTTTTTATGGAACAGGTAGAAGAAAGCACTCTGTGGCAAGAGTGAGGCTTTATGAAGGGACAGGAAAAATTACAATAAACGACAGATTGATGGACGGTTATTTTGGCATGGAAACTCTTAAATTAGTTGTTCGCCAGCCACTTGAACTCACAAAAATGGCTGTAAAGTTCGATGTGATTGCAAATGTAAAAGGCGGTGGTTTCACAGGTCAAGCAGGCGCCATAAGGCATGGAATAGCCAGAGCTTTGCTGCAGGTGGATGAGCAACTGAGATCGATTATTAAAAAAGAGGGTTACCTCACAAGAGATCCGAGAATGAAGGAACGTAAAAAATACGGTCTTAAAGCCGCGAGAAAAGCTCCTCAATTCTCTAAGAGATAGTTTTGAACTGCTCTATAAAATATTTAAATTATTCAACAATAGTGCAATTTTAGCTGTTTGCAGAGGGGAGAGATAGAAGTGGCAGTTCATGTTAAAGAAAATGAATCTCTAGATAGCGCGCTAAAAAGGTTCAAAAAACAATATGCTAAATCCGGAGTAATGGCAGAAATTCGTAAAAGAGAGCATTATGAAAAGCCTTCTGTGAAACGTAAAAAGAAATCAGAGGCTGCAAGGAAGCGCAAGTACTGAAACAATTACGCATAATTATTGGGGTGCTGGATTTGAATATTTTTCTACCAAATTACTTTTTTAATAAGATTTGGGATATTACTGGAGAAGATCTTAAAGAAATTGGAGCACATTTGTTAATTTTGGATGTAGATAACACATTAACAGAGCATAAACACACTTTTTTGCACCCAAAAGTGGAAGAGTGGCTTATTGCGGTTAAGAATAATACTCAAATTCAACTAGTAATTATGTCTAACACTAATAATTTACAAATCAAAAAAATAGCGAAAGAAAAAGGCATACCTTATTTAGGAAATGCACATAAGCCGCTCAGTTATGGTTTTAAAATGGTAATGAATAAGGTGAACGTTAAAAAATCAGAAATAGCTATTATTGGCGACCAAATTTACACAGATATCTTAGGTGGGAATCTATTTGGTATTAAAACAATATTAGTTACTCCAATCAAATTAGAAAATACATTTTTCTTTAAATTAAAACGTAAACTAGAGGTTCCATTTTTAAACCAAATAAAAAATAAAAAGAGGAAGTGATAATAAAATGGGCGAAGAACAGAAGTTACCAGAGTTTGGCAAAATTAGAAAAGCACTTTGGCCTATTTATAAATTTGAATTAAAAAAGTTTTTACCAATGAGCTTTATGATGATATTCATATTGTTTGTTTATACCTTGTGCAGGGATTTAAAAGACACATTACTACAAACCTGCATACCAAATGCAGGCACAGAGATAGTTTCAGTAGCAAAGTTATTTGGGGTTATTCCGTTTTCGGTTATCTTCACAATCATGTTTATGAAGCTTTCAAATAAATATAACACAGCAAAAATGTTCTATGGCACAATAACTTTTTTTGTAAGCTTTTTTGTATTATTCGGCTGGGTGCTGTACCCAGCAACAAAGTATATTCATGGCTTGCCAGAAACAACAGCAGCATGGCAGGCAGCACTTCCAAAGGCATTTAATTCTTTAGTGCCGTTAGTTACAAACTGGACATTCACATTGGCATATATTTTTGCGGAACTTTGGGGTACCGCGGTTATTTCCTTACTTTTCTGGCAATTTGCAAACGATATTACGAAAACTACAGAAGCACCAAGGTTTTATAGTTTGTTTGGTATGATTGGTAATTTTGGTCTAATAGGTTCAGGGAAACTGGTTGAATATTTTTCAAAAAAGACAGCAGCTACTAATGTTCAAGACACATTTAGTGAAGAAGCAATTAGAGCATTTGGCAGCAGTTTAAAATGGCAGATGTCTTTTGTAGCTATTTCTGGTGCTATGATTATCTTGATCTATTATTGGATGCAAAAAAATGTTTTAACCGATCCAAACCTTTACACACCGGGTGGCGGAATAAAGAAGAAAGCAAAACCAAAAATGGGTGTTGGCGAAAGTTTTATGTATATTATTAAAAATCCATATGTTATGTTAATTGCAGCTTTAGTTTTCACATATGGTATGTCAATACATTTGGATGAAGTGCTTTGGAAATCACAAATAAAATTATATTACCCGATTAAGAACGATTATAACAGCTTTATGGGCGGAGTTTCGCTTAGAACAGGTATTGCAACAGTTATATTAATGTTAATTGGTACAAATATTCTTTCTAGATGTAAATGGAGAACTTCTGCATTAGTAACACCGGTATTTACGCTTGTAACAAGCTTAATATTCTTTGGCTTGCTACTATATAAAGAAAAGTTAGGCAGCGATGCTATAAATGTAGAATGGTTAAGAAGAATAGCTATTTTTAAAGGCAGCTGGTTGTGGACAGCTGTTTGGATTGGCATGTATCAAGTATCACTTTCTAAGGGTATTAAATATTCGCTGTTCGATTCAACTAAAAATATGGCATATATGCCGCTTGACCCAGAAGAAAAACTTAAGAGTCAGGCAGCGGTTGAGGTTATTGGTGGCCGTTTAGGCAAAGGTGGTGGCGCAGCAATGGTGTGGTTACTCACTTCAATTATCTTCCCTAAGGGTACACATGTAACTGACCCATTGGTTATGAAGATAGTTATGTGCATGGCTATTGTTGTTATGATTTTTTGGATTATTGCAGTGTTTGGTATTAACCCAAAAGTAGAAGCTAAACTTGCAGAAAAACGCCAAGAAGAGAAAGAAACAGCAAAAGCATAAAAAATAAAACAATTAATAATGTGTTTTTAAATTTTACCGTGAACAATTTTGCGCAGGCATCGCAAGAAAGTTTGCGGTATTTTTTTATAAACTTATTGTAGTATAGTTTTGTGATGTTACAGTTACAAAAACGTCACAGTATTATTTTTGTATTAAAAAGTTAGAAATGTAATTTTAGTATAAGAACGTTTTAGATAATGCTAATTATGCAAGGGAAGGAGCTTTAAATTATAGATATCACAAGCAAACAAACTTTACATGAAGTCATAAAGTTATAAAAAATCACCTAAAAAATAGCGTTAAAAGAAGGCAAAAGGGAGATAACAAAAAAAATCAAAATTTTTTCAAAAAAACGCTTGACAAAATAATTGAAAGATGATAGAATAAAAAAGCTGCAGCGAGCAGCATGGCTTAGTGAGTACTAAGGCACATTGAAAATTGAACAGCTATAAGAATTAAGTGCGAAAAACCTTAGAGCAATTTTTAAGAGAAATAACCTAAAGGTAATTCAGGAAGTTTAAGCTAGCGAAGAAGCTAGGTCATATAATTTGAGAGTTTGATCCTGGCTCAGGACGAACGCTGGCGGCGCGCCTAACACATGCAAGTCGAACGGTGACGAGGAGCTTGCTCCTCTGATCAGTGGCGGACGGGTGAGTAACACGTGAGCAACCTGCCTTTCAGAGGGGGATAACGTTTGGAAACGAACGCTAATACCGCATAACATATATATATGGCATCATAGATATATCAAAGGAGCAATCCGCTGAAAGATGGGCTCGCGTCCGATTAGATAGTTGGTGGGGTAACGGCCTACCAAGTCGACGATCGGTAGCCGGACTGAGAGGTTGATCGGCCACATTGGGACTGAGACACGGCCCAGACT
>JBJEZM010000011.1:0-5662 GCA_051887395.1 Oscillospiraceae bacterium
GATGAAAGATGGAAAAGCAAGTAATTATAAGAATATATGTTTACTAATATTTTATACACTTGAGAGAATGTCATATTTAAGTATCGATAATTTAGATATTTAAACAGATTAAAGTATTTTTAAGTTTGTAAATGACTTACAGGATATTCGATATACAACGATTTAAATTTACTTTTCAGAATTGCTTTTATGTTCATTTTTCCATTTTTTTATTGCTTCTAATCTCTCTTTTAATTTAATTTCTTTTCCTTGTGTACCAGGACGATAATATATTTTATTAATTAGAGATGGAGGCAAGCATTGCATGTTTGTTGATTTTTCTTTTGTATCATGTGCAAATTGATAACCTTTGCCATAATTTAATTCTTTCATTAATTTAGTATGTGCATTGCGAATTGCTAAAGGAACAGGCTCTGCAAACATTTTTTTTGCATCTGAACTTGCTAGCATATATGCAACATCACATGAATTGGATTTAGGGGCTAAGGACATGTAGATCACAGCCTCTGCCAAGTGAACGTTGCATTCAGGCATGCCAATAAAGTTACAAGCGTGGTACACGTTAATAGCAACATTTAAAGCATTTGTATCTGCAAGACCGATATCTTCTGAGGCGAATCTTGTTATTCTTCTGGCAATATAAATCGGGTCTTCTCCTGCCTCTAACATACGAGCAAGCCAATAAACGGCGGCATCCGGATCGGAATTTCTCATAGATTTATGAAGCGCTGAGATAATATTATAATGTTCTTCACCATTTTTATCATATAGCAGCGTTTTTTTAGTTAAAGCCTCTTCTAGTATCTTTTCTGATATGTTAATATTACCTGTTTCGTCGACATTACAGTTAATGATAAGCATGTCTAGTGATGTTAAGGCATTTCGTGCATCTCCATTTGCAAATTCAGCGATGATTTTCAAGTTGTCATCGGATATATTGACTTTTTGTGCCCCAAAACCGCGTTGGTCTTTTATGGCTCTTTTGAGAAGAACTAGGATATCAGTGCTCGATAATTCTTTTAACACAAACACCCTACACCTTGAAAGTAAGGCGTTATTTACCTCGAAAGATGGGTTTTCTGTTGTTGTTCCAATTAAAACAATAGAGCCTTTCTCCACAAATGGTAGAAAAGCATCTTGCTGTGCTTTGTTGAATCTATGAATTTCATCAACGAATACGATTGTTTTAGCTCCAAGCTCTGCATTTTCCATAACTTTTCTGATCTCTTTGATTCCAGATGTTATAGCTGAGAATATAACGAATTCTGACTTTGTTTGTGAAGCAATAATTCTTGCGAGTGTAGTTTTACCCACACCGGGTGGCCCCCAAAAGATCATGGATGGGATATGATCGCCTTCGATGATTCTTCTTAATATTTTTCCGTCTCCAACTAAATGTTCTTGCCCTATAAATTCATCGATGTTTTGAGGCCGCATACGATATGCTAAAGGTTCGGAGTGACTTGTTGCAAATAATGAAGGTTGACTCATTATATTCACCTCTTTTTATTTTATACAAAACAAAAATTATGTTTTTGAATGAATTTTAAAATACCGACTTAGATTACTAATAAATTAGAAATTTGATTGGAGTTTTGAGCTATAAAAATCTACCCATTCGATAGATTTTATTGAGAAAGACATCTTTATGTTCAGGTTTAGGGCAAACAATTTGCTGTATATAAGCTTGCTGTTTTAAGAAATCGAATTCAACACAGGCGGCAGTCACAACATCCACACCTTTATATAAGCACAAATGATTTATATTTTTATTGCCAAAATCGATTTCTTGCAGGTTCATAAACTGTTTATAAGATTTTATCTCGTTTAAATCAGATATGAAAACGAATCTATAACTATTAGAGCCGGCCATTTTTGCAATCTTTCTAATAATGCCATCTTTTTTTATAGTATATTCTGGCAATGCTATTTCGGAAAGATCGAATCTATCGGGGCTTGCTTTTATAAGATCAAGTTTTGTTTTTGCGTACATATTACGAGCATCTGAGTTTTCTCGTAGATAATTCCGAAAAGTTAGATTCCAAGCAATTTCACCATTATTTTTTAAAACCACGTGAATGTGCACATAATTGGGCCACTTTTTACTAAAAAATAATCTAAGTGGCAAGTTGAATTCACCTTTTGATTCATACCCGGCTTGTATGAGTGCTTCTGTTGCTTTTTTTAGGTCTTTAATTATACACATCATATCTATAATAGGTTTTGCACATAACCCTGGCACACTGGTGGAGCCGATGTGATAAATTTCGATGTAATTTTCTTTGAGAATTTATTTTAATTTATTCGAATAAACTTGAAAGATATTTGGCAATTAGAATCGTACGGAACTACGCTTATTTTCTTTTTCACATTAATCCCTCTTATCAATTTTCTAGTTTTCATTCTATAATATATTCTATGCCCTGTCAACATTATGGTTTGCTAGTTTGTTGTTACAGAGTACAGAGGCATATTTTTATGCTGTTAATGATATTTGCAAAATAAGTGGATTTGTTATATAATAAATTTAAGTTTAAAATATAGTTTGGAGGGAGTATGTTTGAAGGATATAATTGAAAAAATAAAAAATGTGGCAAAAAAAGAAATAAATGAGGCTTCTAATATAAAAGTTCTAGAAGAACTTAGAGTAAAATATTTGGGTAAAAAAGGTGAGATTACGCGAAAGTTAAAAGAATTAAGTGCGGTGTCTGCAGAATTAAAACCGATATTAGGTAAACTATTAAATGATGTTAAACGCGATATTGAAGAGTTATTAGCATTCCAAATAGAGACAGTGCGTAATCTTGCGCTGAAGGAGGAGCTGGAGCGAGAGCGAATAGATGTAACGATACCTGGCAAAAGGCGTATGATTGGAGCTAGGCACCCGCTTAATGTTATAACCAATGAAATTGTTAGAATATTTTCTAGCATGGGATTTTCGGTTGTTGCGGGACCAGAAATAGAATGGGAAAAGTATAATTTTGATATGCTAAACATGCCCAAGAATCATCCGGCGCGCGATGAGAGCGACACGTTTTTTATTAGTGATGAATTAGCACTTAGAACACAAACATCATCAGTTCAGGCAAGATATATGGGAACGCACAAACCACCAATTCGTATTATTTCTCCAGGCAGAGTGTATAGAATTGATGAGATAGATGCGACTCATTCGCCAATGTTTCATCAAATAGAAGGCTTGATTGTTGAACGGGGAATAAACATGAAACATCTTAAACACACGTTAGATGCTTTTGCAAGAGCATTTTATGGTGGAGAAACCAAAACCAGGTTCCGGCCTCACCATTTTCAGTTTACTGAACCATCTGCAGAGATGGATATGAGCTGTTTTAATTGTGGTGGGGCAGGTTGCAGAGTATGCAAAAACGAAGGCTGGATTGAATTATTAGGTTGCGGTATGGTGCACCCCAAAGTGTTAGAAATGTGCGGAATTGACCCTAATGAATATACTGCTTTTGCCTTTGGTGTGGGGCTTGACCGTGCAGCGATGCAAAAGTTTGCAATAAACAATTTAAAACTGTTTTTTGAAAATGATGTGCGGTTTTTAAAACAATTTTAATGCAAATTTAATGGGAGGAAATAAAAAGTTTATGCTGTTATCTTGGGATTGGTTAAAAGACTTTATTGATATAAAATGCAATGATGTTAAAGAGTTTTGTGAAGCTATGACGATGTCCGGCTCTAAAGTAGAAAGTTTTGAGGAGTTAGGGCAGGAAATTCAAAATGTGGTTGTGGGCAAGATTATAGAGATAAAAAAACACCCCGATGCAGAAAAGCTTGTTATTTGCACAGTTGATATTGGAGCAGAAAAGCCTTTACAGATTGTTACAGGAGCAACTAATGTTTGTGAATCTGCTATTGTGCCAGTTGCCTGCCACAATGCCAAGTTGCCAGGCGGAGTTAAGATAAAAAAAACAAAGTTGCGTGGTGTGCAGAGTGAAGGTATGCTTTGCTCACTTAAAGAATTAGGCTTACAATTCTGTGATTTTCCATATGCGCAGGAAGATGGAATTTTGATTCTTAAAGAGGATATGCAGGTAGGCCAGGATATTTTAACTGCATTAAAACTAAAAGATATAGTAATTGATTTTGAAATAACTTCAAATAGGCCAGATTGCCTTTCTATTTTAGGCTTAGCTCGTGAAGCTGCAGCAACATATAACATAGCCATTAAAGAACCGATGTTTAACGTGGAACGATTTGAAAATAATAAAGAAAGACTCGAGGTTAAAGAAGTTTGTGAAAACTTGTGCAAACGCTATATGTTGCATAAAATATCTGATGTTCAAGTTTCTTATTCACCTCTTTGGTTAAGAGCAAGGCTTAAAGCGGTGGGCATTAGGCCTGTTAACAATATTGTGGACATTACAAACTATGTTATGTTGGAGTTAGGCCAGCCGATGCATGCTTTTGACGCAGATAAAGTTGAAGGTGCAATCTGTGTTAGGAAAGCCCATGTAGGTGAAGAATTGTTAACGCTTGATGGTGTGTTGCGCAAATTGGATGATTCTATGCTAGTGATTGCAGATAAAAAGAAAGTTTTGGCAATAGCTGGTGTGATGGGTGGGTTAGAATCTGAAATTACGGCAGAAACTAAAAATGTGATTTTTGAATCTGCAGTTTTTGATGGCACGCTTGTGCGCCAAACTGCCAAAAAGTTGGGTTTGCGGTCCGAAAGTTCAGCAAGATTTGGGAAAGGCTTATTAACATATAATTGCCCAAATGCAATTGCTAGAGCTTGTGAACTTGTTGGAAAATTGGGCATTGCGGACCCAACAGGAGCTACTGTTGATATTATTAATCTACAAGAGAAGCAAAATGAAATTGAACTAGATTGCGATAGAATTAATAGTTTGCTAGGCACAACATTAACAAAGGAGGAAATTACTGGCTGTTTAAAGCGACTTGGATTTGAAATCTTAAAAGATGCAGTTAAAGCACCTGTGTTTAGGACGGACATTGAATGTGTAGCGGATCTTGCAGAAGAAGTGGCAAGGCTTTTTGGTTATAATAATATTCCTAGTGTATCGCTACCGGGCGGAAACATTGCAAAGCCAAATGATTTTGAGAATTTTAAAAATAAATTAGCTAGTTTGGCAGTTGCGCATGGCTTTTATGAAACAGTTACGTATTCTATGGTAAGCCCTAAACATTTTGAAAAGCTGTTGTTGGAAGAGGCAGACCCGCTACGCAATTGTGTAGAAATTAAGAACCCGTTAGGTGAAGATAAATCTATTATGCGTACGACCACGATACCCTCTATGCTAGAAACACTAAATAAAAATATTAGTCAAAAGAATGAGCTAGTTTGTTTATTCGATATGGGCTGTGCATATAAAAAGAAAAATTTTGAAGATAAAAATGGCAAAAGAGTAGTTGATGAACGGCCAATGTTTACATTAGGTGCCTATGATATTGAAGGCAAAAACATAGACTTTTTTGTTTTTAAAGGTGCTATTGAAAACATTTTAGATAAAATTGGGATAAGGGGTTACACTTTTGAAGCTATTAGTAACCTAAGCTTTATGCACCCAGGGAGAACAGCAAAAGTTAAAATAGGTGAGCTAGAATTAGGTTTTATTGGACAACTGTATCCAACAGTTGCAAAAAATTATGAACTGTGCAGAGATGTTTTAATTGC
>JBJEZM010000012.1:0-5585 GCA_051887395.1 Oscillospiraceae bacterium
CACTATTGCAGATAGAGGTAATGTTAGAATTTGGTTACCAATAAATATAATATTAGCAGGATTTTTCAATTTGCTGATCGCATTCATACCGGCGTTTAAAAATAGTGGTAAAGTTTCACATAGCATGTTAGTGCTTTATATGTGTATATTTTGGGGCGCAAGCAACTGGTTTCAGTCGGCTTTGTTCCCATATTGCGCTAAATCGCTTGTACGCTGGTTTCCAAATGCAACAAGAGCAACATGGTGGGCCGGATGGTCAACATCGCATGAATTTGGTACCTTTTTAGCTATGAATATCTCTTTGCCAATTGCAAAAATAGTACAGCATTTTTTAGGCAAATGGGGTTTAGAAGCCATGTTTGCAGTGCCATTTTTATTGTCGTTAATAATTGGAGCAATAGGGCTATTTTCTTTAAGAGACAGGCCTGTGAGTTTGGGGCTGCCAGATGTTGAAGAAATTTACCAAACAAAGTTAGAGGAATTAACAGATGCAGAAAAACAAGAAAAAGATGCCGAAGCAAACTTAAGCTATTTTCAAATATTTGTAAAGTATATTTTAAGAAATAAGGTAATGTGGAATTTATCTTTAATCTATTTTTGTGTATATATTTTTAGAATGGGCCCAGTAGATTGGATATTTAAAATTTTAGTTGGGGAACAAAAGCATTTTAAAAATTTTTCTGCTTCACTTGCTAGTATAGATAATTTAGCAGCACTAAAAGCGTCAACACTTTGTGCTATAGGTTTTTTTGGCACATTATTAGCACCGATAATTTCAGAAAAGCTTTTTAAAGGTAAGCGAACACCAGCAAATTTTTGGTGTTTGCTAATCGGTTCAATATCTGTAATTGGAATATGGTTGGGCAGTTCACCACGCTCACCAATTGCCAATAATGGTATAGCAAAAAATATTGTAGCATTTTTATCTCTTGGCGTAGCAGGGTTTTCTGTGTGCGTGCCGCAAGTTTTGGTGGGGGGGATATGCGCAGTTGAATCTTCGTCTAAAAAAGTGGCAGCAGCGGCGTCCGGTTTTACCAGTTTGCTTGGTTATTTTGGTGCAGCTTTTGGGCAGTATGTTAACGGAAGAACACTAAATATTTCGCAAAAGAAATATGGCGATGCAAGGTTACTATTAATATATTGGGGAGTAATTGCGTTTATTGGAGCACTACTTTGTTTGCCACTTTGGAATGTTAAAGCTAACAAAGAATATTCTCATTAATATATTTTTTTAAGTAATAAAAATACCAAAAAATAAATATACCCTATTAAGTTTGAAAATATTTTGCCGAATATCATATGGTTAAAGATTTGCTAAGAATATGTAATCATGCTCAAGACAATTTTAACAATATATTTATCGGGAGTGGGAGAATTTATGTCAACAATTAACTCAATTTCTAAAAATACAGTGGGGGGTTCTTTGCGCACGGCCCAAAAGGCAAGTAGGGCAAAGGCATATTCGGCAGAGCAATTAAGAACAGGCAAGAGAGTTGTTAGTTGCAAAGATGATTCTTCTGCGGTGTCAATTTCTGCTGGTATTAAATCACGCGTAATAAGTTATACAGAGGGGGCTAGGAATATAAACGAAGCAGTCGCGGCTTTAGAAATCGCCAGAAATGCTCTTGATTCAATTAGCAAAAACATTGCCCGGATGAGAGTTTATACCACCAGAGCTTTAACTGGCATGAAATCTGAAGAGCAGATAGATAATTTGGGTGTTTTTATTCAGGCAGGGCTAGAAAATATAGATAAAACGGCAGAAGATGCGGTATTTAATGGCAGAAATTTATTTATTGATGAAAATTTAAGAATCAACCCTCCAAATGAAGCAATGCAAGCTTCTCTGCAGTTTAAGGCTATGAGCACAAATTCTATGGGATTAAAAGCGCAAGATGCCAATGCAGTGTTTGGCGAAGGGTTCAATGCGCAAGCAGAGTTAGGAGCAAAAATGAATGCTTTAAGGGCTAGAAAAGCAACTATTAATTTAAAGGATGTTGAAGATTTAAGCCGAGAAATGGAATACTTGGGAATAGATATGCACAATAACATAGGTAGAATAACAGATGCTAGTTTTACTGATTTTTTCAATAAAATTGGTGCTCTTAATGATGTGGGCTTAGATTTCACAGCAGCATACCCTAGGTTTTACCAAAAATTAGATCAATTAAGGCAGGATTGTGCAGCGGGACAACCGCAAATTGATGTTGATAGTGGTTTTTCAAAATTAGGGGTAAGAGGGCTAATACAGGCAGTGAAGGTATTATACAATAAATGGTTAACAGGCATTACTTTAGATGAGTTTAGAGATAGTAAAAAAATAACAGAAGAAGTTGGGCGGTATTATTTAGAGTTTGAAGATATGCGCAAAAGAATGGATGATTGCTTATTTAATTATAATTATGCTAACGATGCGCCGTATGATGAATTTTTTGCGGCAATTGATGCAAAAACAGAAGAATTTGTAAATTATCTTCGAAAAATTTCAAATGCAGTTGCTCACGATGTAGATGCTTGTAGAGGGTATTTGGCAACAGTTGAACAAAGCGGGCAGCTTGCAATGATAAATGGAGAGCGATTTTCGCAGTGGGCAGATGCGTTTCAGGTGCAGATTGAGCAGGCCGCAGATTATGTTCAAAGTTCTATGATGGAGTTGGGAATTAGCCAAAGAATGCTGGAAGAAGATTTATACTCTTTGCAAAGCTTAAGTGATGCATCTGATGAGGCATGCTTTACACTTTTAGATAAAGATGCTTTGGAGGCGCAAATAGATACAGTAAAAAATAACGCATTTTTAGAAAATTGCATGACAGCTTTGCGGATGATGTTCACACAGATTTTTAATGTGCAGAATTTAACTGGGCAATTAATAGACTTACTTATAGAAGGGCCAGAGTCTACGACGAAGTAGTTTTAAGTTAGGTATAAAAAAATCCTCTTTGACTTTAAAGAGGATTTTTTTATTTATTTTAAGCTCTTAATTTTATAAAAAATAAACACAGCAATTCATTTTAAAACAAAAGAGCCAACTTGAAAGAAAATAAAAGAGGTAATATAAGCAATTAAGATCTGCCAAACCATAGAAAACACAGCGGGTTTAAAGCTTTTAAATTCGTTTTTTGCGGCCATAAAAGCCGAAACACATGGTGTATATAATAATATAAAAAGCATTAACGAATAAGCTCCAAATGGTGAAATCATATTGGTTAAAGAAGCACTTAAAATTGCCGTTTCGCCATAAATTACGCTCAAAGAAGAAACAATTGCCTCTTTGGCAACAAGCCCGCTTATTAATGCAAGTACAATCTGCCAATGCCCAAAACCAAGAGGTTTGAACAAAGGAGCAAGTTTTACTCCAAAACTTTTTAAAACACTTTCAGTACCGGGGCTCACCATTTTAAACTGCCAGCTAAAGTTAGAAAGAACCCAGATTAATACACTCACTAAGCATAAAACTGTTCCAGCCTTTTTAACAAATTCCCAGCACTCTTTTAAAGTGTTTGCAAGCACAACCTTAATAGAAGGTACTTTATATGGTTGCAGCGCTATTAAAAAGATACTGTCTTCTGTTTTAGCAGAGAATTTTTTGAAGATAAGTGCAACTAAAACACCCAAAAGCACACCAATAAGATACATACTAAAAACAACAAGCCCTGGATGTGGATGCTTAGAAAAGAAAATATTTGCAATAAACCCGTAAACAGGCAATTTAGCGCTGCAAGAGATAAACGGCAACAGTAAAATTGTACGCTCACGCTCATGTTCGTTTTCTATAATTCTAGTAGACATTATAGCGGATGTGGTGCAACCAAGCCCCATGATGATAGGAATAAAAGCTTTACCGGTAATTCCAAGTTTTTTAAGTAGTTTATCAGCAATCATCACTATACGCGCCATATACCCGCTATCTTCTAAAAGGGACAAAAACATAAAAAGCAAAGAAAGCTGTGGTAAAAAGGTGAGTACACTACCCACACCGCCCAAAACGGCTTCTAGCACTAACCGCTTTAACATAACCGGTGCAGAGCAATTAGTTAAAAATGTAGCCACATAATTGTACACAGTAGTGTTTATAAAATTACTAACTTTGTCAGTTGCATTTTGGCCCACATGACCAAAAGAGATTTCGAAAATAGCTAGTAGAACGAGAAGGAATATTGGGTAAGCAGAATATTTATTTAAAACTACTTTATCAATTTTCTCCGAAATACTGCGCTTTGATTTTTTATCTTTTTTAAATACAACCCCTTCTAAAAGGTTGGCAATAAATTCATAGCGCGCATCCGCAATCAAACTTTCGCACGACCCAAAGTGATATTTTTGCTCATAGCGTTTAATTATTTCTTGCAGATTTTGTTTTAATGTTAGCTGTTCGTCTGGTGCAATGTTTTGAGTAAGCAGATTAAATATAGTTTCATCTTTTTCTAACAATTTGATGGAGAAAAACCGAGAGAGAGAATTGTTTTTTAATTTAAATAGCTCAAAAATTTCAGCAATTGCAACTTCTGTAGGTTCATTGTATTTTATGAAATTTGGTTCATAGTCAGAATGATGTGCAGTGTCTTCGCAGATTTTAACGAGCTCATCTAAACCTTGGTTTTTTATAGCGCAGATATCTATAACTGGGATGTTTAGCTTTTGTGCCAGTTTTTGGGTATTTAAGGTAATACCCTTGTGTTTAAGTTCATCTGCCATGTTTATAGCAAGCACAGTAGGAACACCGATTTCTAGAAGCTGCACAGAAAGATACAAATTTCGTTCCAAGTTGGTGCCATCTACCACATTAAGCAAAACATGTGGCTTTCCATCTAAAATGAATTTGCGGGCAACAAGCTCATCTGTAGAGTAGGCAGTTAAAGAATATATACCTGGCAGATCGGTAAGTTCAATATCGTATTCGGAATATTTTATTTTTCCTTGCTTTTTTTCAACTGTAACACCGGGCCAATTGCCTATAGCTTGGGCATCTCCGGTTAGTTTGTTAAATATTGTGGTCTTACCAATATTTGGGTTACCAACTAAGGCTATGGTGTGTTTAATATAATTAGTTTGCTGATTTTCCATAAAATAAAACCACTACCTTTGAAATTATTTTTTATATTTTATAATTGTTAATTTGGTTGCAATTAGGTATAATTTGAATATTTTTAGCTTCATCCTTGCGTAAAGCAAGGCTATATCCCCTAAGAGATATCTCTATTGGATCACCGAGTGGTGCACAGCGTGTGAGGGTAATCTTAGTGCCAGGAGTTAACCCCATATCTACCAGTCTGCGCTTAAGTTTACTGTTATCTAAAATATCTAAAATTAAAGCGGAATTACCTATTGGAAGATCACTCAGTAAAGAATATGTATTTTTTGCTTTGCAATCTCTACATTTTTTACATAACATTTTTATCACCTCTAAGTATTGAAAATAGTAAATAATATAATATATAATTATTATATCAGTTTGGTTTAAAGATATCAAATGCAATAATCAATTTTTCAAAAAACACAAAAACATGGGTTTTGTGGCTTTATTAAAGTATTTTTTAATTTTGTTCCACGTGGAACAAATGTTAATAACTTTTTTGTGTGTAAAA
>JBJEZM010000013.1:0-5535 GCA_051887395.1 Oscillospiraceae bacterium
TAATGTCTTAAATGCTCATGCTACATGGCATGAAGGCACACTAGGATTAGAATTACTTTCATCTCCTCATCACGCAGGTAATTATGCTATGCTTTTAACAAAATTCTCGCCAAATAATACGAGAAATTTTACTTTCAAAAATAGCTACTAATTCAGACGATGTATATTTGGGAATGCTTGCTGAATATGTTCCTGCGTTAGAAAAGTGTATTGAACAATGGTATAAAAAAAATTTACTTCCATGTGGTGAACTTACAGTAATTAACGGCGCGTATGGTAAAATTGGTAGCGGCAACATATCTTTTTTGAGAACACTAAATACGATCTTATTGCTTTATAAGAACTGGCAAGAACTATCTTCAGAGGATAATCTTTGTGAGTTAATACTAAAAGGCTGTAAAGAGAATTTAATAATTTAGAAGATAATAGAGAATGTGGAGGAGGCGGTTCCAGCTTAGCGGACGATATTGGCTCTACTTCTTCTACCGCGGCACCTCAATCTTCTACTTCTGGTAGCTAGAGTGAGCCTAGTATTCAAGTAAAAGAACATATTACCCCACAGCAGATGAACCAATTTGAATCACAAGTTTTACAAGGAAAAGATATAAAGTTTAAGACTAAAGAACAAGCGTTGGATTTCATTCATAAAAAATTTCCAACGTTCAAAGAAGAAATTGCAGGTACTCGTAGTAGTAAAGGTTGGTGTTTTGCCGCACATTCAATTGGTGAGTCTGCAAATCCAATAGAACATATAAATTTATATAGTAAAAGACTCAATTTTAGAGTCCATATTACTTGGGGGACTTAAATATGGAAAAAGTTGTCGTTAGGAGTAAGTTGGTTACAAGTTTGTTATCTGATTTTATTTTTTTTAATAATGACAAAACATTCAATTCACGAGAGGAGTTTTTAAATTTCTATGGTGTAGATAAAGTCATGAGAGCAATTTTCAAGAAAGAGGAAACTTTTGCTTTTCTTAGAAAAAAATATAATAAATATATTAAGAGTAGAGATAATGATTACTTTTTTGAGGTTACCTTAATAGATGATGAGTATGGCATTTCTATCTCAGAAAAATCGTCTCATATTTATCTTATTTATTTAGAGCCGATTTTAGAAATCAACAATGAAAAAATCCTAAATTGGAACTACTGCAATAATAAAAAGCATATTGGAGATACCTGGTGGTCAAATGATGAAGAAATAATAGATGACGTTTCTAAAATGAGCATGATAGATTTTTATAAGAAATATAAAGGTTTTTAAGCTTTTATACATTACACTAAATTTGTAACTTGCCCACAAATGATAATAAGTAGTGGGCAAGAGGCAAGCCAAGCTCTAAGCATATTGAAAACCACAGCTCTAATATCTCAAATTGCTCGAGGCTATATTTGTCTAAAAACGTTATTGGTACTCCAACCACTCCTGTAGAGTCACAAGGGATTTCTGCAACTTTACTCACCTCTATAGCATCATAGCTGTCATATTTAGGATATTCTCCTGGGGTGTAGTACGTTAAAATTAAATCATTGTGTTTTAATAGATTTACACCTCCATCGGAACGAAAATCCCCCATCACCAGTAAGTAGTGACGGGGGATTATTTTTTATTATTTATCGAAGTCTTCGTTATCGTTCAGTTGTTCAAGTTCTAGTTTATATGGTTTCTGATGTATAAATAACTTTTATCTAATACATGGTTTAGCATAACAGGTAGCAATTAGCTTTTTTAGTTTTAGGGAGTTGAAATTAAGAATAAAATATCTTACAAAGTTACTTTCATAGGGATTGTTACAGTTACAATATATCATTTTATTTATAAAATAAATTTTATAATGTTGTAACTCAGGTTGAATATCTTCAAAACGAGTATAGAATTCATCATTTTAACAGATTGAACTTTACAGAGATTTCTATTATCAGACAAGACATATTTCCTTTATTAAATTAAAAAAACACACCTAGTTAATACTAGAGGCAACGAACATTGAGAAGAGTTAAATTTATAGAAGGCAACCAATTTTCCAACTTAATTGTTGAGAAGAATCACATATTGAATGGACACAGTTTAAAATAACATTTTTTATAGGATATAAACTAATATTAGCATACCAAGATATGGAATTATTGGTGAAAGTTAAAGAAATATATGTTAGTAACATGTTACCAACAAGGGTAAGATTTAGTATTTTTATATAGAAGTCGCAATTTAAAGTTGTAATGCGATATTGTGTTTCAATATTTTTTATGCTATAATTAAAATTATAAAGTCACTGCAAAAATAAAAGAATGAAGGTTAATTTTATGTACGAAGGCGACAATAAAATAATAGATGTTTCAGTAGAAAATGAGATGGAAAAATCTTACTTAGCCTATTCCATGTCGGTTATTGTAGGGCGTGCATTGCCAGATGTGAGAGATGGTCTGAAACCGGTTCATAGAAGGATACTTTATACTTTGTTCGAAAACGGTTTAAGTCCAGATAAAGCTTACAGAAAGTCAGCCGATACAGTGGGTTCAGTTTTAGGTAGCTATCATCCACATGGTGATGCTTCAGTTTACGATGCGTTAGTTAGGATGGCACAAGATTTTTCTTTGCGTTACACTTTAGTGGACGGGCATGGTAACTTTGGTTCGGTAGACGGCGACCCACCGGCTGCTTATAGATATACAGAGGCAAAACTCAGCAAGATTTCAATGCATATGCTCACAGATATTGAAAAAGAGACAGTACCATTTCAGTCGAACTATGACGATAGATTGAAAGAGCCAGTTGTGCTGCCATCACGGTTTCCCAATATTTTAGTTAATGGTGCAACTGGGATTGCAGTGGGTATGGCTACAAATATTCCTCCACACAATTTAGGCGAAGTTATTGATGGTATCTGCTATTTAATGAAAAATCCAGATGCTGAAATATCACAACTCATGCAATTTGTTTTGGGGCCAGATTTTCCAACTGGCGGTATTATTATGGGAGCCTCTGGAATTAGAGCAGCTTATTACACAGGTCGCGGCAAAATCATGTTGCGTTCTAAAACAGAAATAGAAGAGCTTAAAAATGGCAAGAGCAGAATTATAGTGACAGAAATTCCATATATGGTAAATAAATCGCGTCTTTTAGAATCAATTGCAGATCTGGTTAAAGAGAAGCGCATAGAGGGTGTTTCGGACATTCACGACGAATCTGACCGTGACGGTATGAGAATTGTTATAGAGGTAAAACGCGATGCAAACGCTCAGATTGTATTAAATCAGCTTTTTAAACTCACTCAGCTGCAGGATACAGTGGGGGTAATTATGCTAGCTTTGGCAGATGGAGTGCCTAAAGTATTAAACCTTAAAGAGATTATGGAGCACTACATAAAGTTCCAAGAAGAGGTAATAACCAACAGAACAAAGTTTGAACTAAAAAAAGCAAAAGAGCGCGCACATATTTTAGAGGGTTTAAAAATTGCCATAGATAATATAGACGAAGTAATAAAAACAATAAAACAAGCGTCCTCAATTGCAGAGGCAAAAGAACATTTGCAGGCGTGTTTTGGCTTAACAGAAATACAAGCGGCAGCAATTGTTGCTATGCGGTTGGGGCAGTTAACAGGTTTAGAACGCGAAAAGATAGAGAATGAACTTGCTGAACTAAAACTAAAAATTGCAGAACTTATAAATATTTTAGAGAACGAAGACTTAATACTTAAGATAATAAAAGATGAACTGCAACAGATCAAGGCAAAATTTAACGATAAAAGACGTACACAAATAGAATCAGTTTACGGAGAGGTAGATGTAGAAGACCTTATAGAAGAACATGATTGCGTGATCACGTTAACTCGTGATGGTTACATTAAACGCCAGCCGGCAAATAACTACAAAGCACAAAAACGCGGCGGCAAAGGTATTATTGGTCTTGCAAAAAAAGAAAAAGATTTTATATCCGAGCTTTTTGTGTGCTCGTCACACGATTATATATTCTTCTTCACAAATAAAGGCAAGGTGTATCGTTTAAAATGCTATCAAATACTAGAAGGTGGGCGTAACTCTAAAGGTACAAATATCATCAACCTCATAGAGATAGAAAAAGATGAATATGTAACAGCAGTTTTAAAGGTTAAAGATCTGCAGGCTAATGAATATATTGTAATGCTAACAAAACACGGGGTGGTTAAGCGCACACAACTGGGTGAATTTTTAAATATACGAAAATCAGGATTAATTGCAATTAATTTAGATAAAGACGATGAACTCGGCTGGGTGGCATTAACAAACGGAGAATGCAAAGTGTTTATTGCTACCAAAAACGGCAAGGCGCTGTATTTTAAAGAATCAGATGTTAGATGTATTAGTAGAGCATCAAGGGGTTCACGTGGCATTTTACTAAATGCTGATGATGTTGTTGTGGGTATGGTAGCGGTAGAATCACCTGAACAGAAGATAATTACAATAACAGAAAAAGGCATAGGGCGTTGCACAAAACTTTCTGAGTACAGGTTAAAATCTAGAGGGCAGAAGGGTATACTTAACTATAAAACTTCTAAAAAAACTGGCTGCGTAGTAAGTGCTAAAGCTGTAAATGATGACGATGATGTAATGCTCATTAAAAATGACGGCACAATCATTAGGGTAGCAGTTAAAGATATAAACGTAATGATTTCCAGAGCAACAATTGGTGTACATTTAATGCGTGTAAAAGAGGATGAACATGTTGTTGCAATAGCACGTGCGCCACACGAAGATGAAGAAAATATACAAGAAGCAGAAGATAATAAAAAGGTTGACTAATTGTTTTTTTTGAGGTATAA
Organism: Oscillospiraceae bacterium; assembly: GCA_051887395.1. Classification (GTDB taxonomy): domain Bacteria; phylum Bacillota; class Clostridia; order Oscillospirales; family Ruminococcaceae; genus RGIG1955. Next base: position 4,802 of record JBJEZM010000013.1, read on the forward strand.
TAATTATTGCCTTATCCATCTTAAATAGGTGGATCATAGTCCAAAAGGAGGTGTTTAGTTTGAATAACTTTGCTGAATATGAAGTTATGTTTGTTGTAAATTCAGCATTAGAAGCTGAAGAAATGGCAAATGTGGTAGAAAAATTTAAAGATTTAATAAGCAGCAACGGTGAGATTAAAAACATAGACGAATGGGGTAAGCGTAAGTTTGCATATCCAATTAACCACAAAACAGAAGGCTACTACTACATAATAACTTTTACTGCGCCACCACAGTTCCCGGCAGAATTAGAACGTATATTTAGAATAACAGATTCAATTGTACGCTTTTTAATAGTTAATAAAAACAAATAGGGGGCGGTTTTATGTATTCTAGAGTTATTGTAATGGGGCGAATCACGGCAGATTTAGAGCTTAGGCAAACTCCAAGCAGTGTTTCGGTGCTAAGCTTTAGAATTGCGGTTAATCGTCCGTTTGTTGCTAAAAACGGTGAGCGAGCAACAGACTTTTTTAATGTTGTTGCTTGGCGAGCGCAAGCTGAATTTATTGCCAAATATTTCAAGAAAGGCGGCTTGATTTTGGTAGATGGTAGGCTTGAATCGCGCGAATATGTGGATAAAAATGGTGCAACTCAACGCGTTGTTGAGATTATAGCAGAAAATGTTAGCTTTACAGGTGAGGCAAAACAGCCTAATAATGATTCACAAGGGTCACCAAAATTAGAAGAGCCAGGAA
>JBJEZM010000014.1:0-5397 GCA_051887395.1 Oscillospiraceae bacterium
GAAACGCTGCAAACGGATACTTGGCATATGTAGTAGCCTCCGTTCTTGCTAAATGCACCACAGCTTCTTCATGAGTCATTCCAAGCACCATACCGTGTCCCGTTCTATCTTCAAAACGCAATAATTCGTCAGAAATAGAGTCATAGCGCCCAGATTCTTCCCATAATTCTTTTGGCATAACTACTGGTAACAAAACTTCCATACAGTCAATATTATTCATTTCTTCTCTGATAATCTTAATTATCTTTAAAGAAATCATCTGAGCAAGTGGCAGATAAGAATAAATCCCGCTGGTAACCTGCCGAATATAACCACCTTTAATCAAAAATCCATGGCTCTTAGATACAGTATCTGCCGGCCATTCTTTGTGTGTATTGCTCAAAAGCTTGCTCAATTTCATTCCTTTCGCTTCCCTTCTAAAATTTTCTCTATTAAATTTTCTTTAAATAAAGCATCACCTTTTCTTTATTTATTTTTACTTCTTCGCCTGCTTCTTTGCTGGTTTTAAAAACAATATTCGGTTCAACTTCGTCTGTCTCTACAAAAATCTTATCATATTTAATCTGTAATTCATTTAATTTTTGTTCAGCATCTACAATATTCAAACTCAATATGTCCGGCATTAAAGCTTTTTCTACTCCTTTGCTAACCACAAACTTAAAATTGAGTAGCCTATCTTTTTCATATTGCACGCCCGACTTTGGTGTTTGAGATATAATAACTCCTTCTGGCACAATCTCATCAAACACCATTTCTGCTTCAATTTTAAATTTTTCGTTATTTTGCTTGCAAATTTCCTCATATACTTCGCCTACAAAATTCGGTACCCTTTCTACTTGTTTTTGTGCTTTATATGCGGCTTGTTCTACAGTGCTCACCTCTAACTTCTGCGGTGCTTGCCGTGAATTTTTATTTATAAAATAAAGCACACCTGCTACAATAGCACCAACTAACACTACTCCTAACCCTATAAAAACTAACGTTTTAAATATGTTCTTTACCTCTAACACTTCATTATCTTGCTGTTCTGCAACGGTTTTAAAAGTGTTTACTTCTGGTACCTGTTTTTCCGTATTATGTAAATCAAAAATCATGGTTTTGTCTACATTCTCAATAGCTCCTTCTTCATCTAACAAACTGGTATTAAATTGCCTTATTGTTTGTATTCTTTTATGGTAATCATTATTCAAAGCATCTTTTAATGTATTCAGTATGTTTTTTGGTATTTTAAAACTAGTTTCTTCAAAAAAATCTTTCGGCAGTGCCTCTAACTTATGCCCAGTAAGAATATAAACCAATACAGATGCTGTAGAATAAACGTCTGTCCATTCACCTTGCCATTTATTTAAAAAATACTGTTCCGGCGCACTAAAACTTTCAAATAATTCATAATTAAGCTGAGTAGTTTTTGTTCTAAAGCAAGGTATCAAAAAATCCCATAAAACTAGATTGTTATCATCATCAAAATACACAGTCTGAGGACTAATTCCTCTATGTATTATTCCATTCTTATGTAAAGTTATTAAAAGCCCATTTAATTTAAATATCCAATCTTTGCAACTATTCCAATCAAGGCTACCATTACCTTCCACATACTTTTGCAGCGGTGTAAGGTGTTTGTACTTGTATATAACATACACTGTTTTATTTTTAACAATTATATCTTCAATAGGCAATAGTCCTTCAGTTGAATTGAGCTGCTTTAAGGTTTGATGCAGATCTAAAAAATCTACCATAAAAGTTTTATGTTTAGCTTCGTAACTAAGCTTTGCAATAACTTCCACAGATTTATTTCTTGTTGAAATTATTTGTGGGGCATACTCTTTAATAAAATACAGCTTGTTCTCATCATTATCTTTCGCTATATAAACAATATGTTCTCCGTTTCTTTTAATAGCCTCCCCAACTAAAAACCTATTATCTAAAAGATATCCTCGTTTTAGTTCATCCGCGTTATTCTCTTCATATCTATTCGTTCCGCAAATGTTGCAGATTGCCTTTTCTGCATTAACATAGTTCATACAACCCAAACAAAGCCTTAAACTTCCATTTGGCATAAATTAAAACCATCCTTTTACTTTTTAAATTCACTCAATTTGTAACTATCATACTTTTCTTAATATATTACAAAGTTCGTCAAACATTTTTTTATCTACTTTAAAACAAATATTATATGTTTTATAGGTAATATAAGCATCGTCTTCTACAACAAAAAACTGATAATTATCTTTTTGCTCATTTTCGTAATTTATTTTTAGATCAACTTCAGATGTTGCACTGGAATCAAACATTTTAAGCTCACCATTTGTAAGTTCCAATTTATTAAATTGCAGCCAAATCTCATCAATAAATTTATTTGAATCTACCTGAGTAGATAATTTTTCGTTAATATATAAATGCCAAATGCCATTTGCTTTTCTAATTTCTACATTTTTGTCTTTAATTTTTATATTAAAAGAGTTAATTTCCTGCTCCTGCAAATCAAAAATATATTTTTTATATAAACTATTTTTATAATCTTCATTATTATCTAAGAAAAAAATATCATCTTTGTTGCACCTAAACACAATATTTCTGCTACTTAGCATAACAAAACACATTCCGTCTTTAGGTGTGCTAATCTTTAATAATTCTGATTTTTCACCTGAACTTACATTAATTTGCATATACGGTACTAATAACCCATACATGTCAATATCATCTAAACCCGGCGATATTTTTTCTATCTCAATTGCCTGTAAATTTAATAAATTCATAATCTTTTTTTTTGCCGTACTAGATAAAAGTGCTTTTTGGTTGCCATTAACAAAATATACTGCACTTTTTTCTGCATTTTTCATCAAAAAAGTCTTTTCATCTTTGTTTGGAGTAAAAATATTTAATTGCCAATCAGCTGTTTTAAAGTCCGCTATATCTTTAAATATTTCCCTAGAAATAAACTCTGTTTGCGAAGCTAATAATAAATCTGCTATTTCTTCTGGTAATATAAATATTTCATCTTTTCCACTCAGCTGAGCATAGTTGCCCAAATTAGCGGGAGCTTTATTCCCAATATTAACTTCTATATGCGCTATTTTTTTATCAATATAATAATTAACACTTGCTGTTGCTAATGGCTTTTGCAACCCATATTGCTTTTTTAATTGCAAACTTTGTTCCGTAAGTTCATTTATTGTTAAGTTTAATAGATTAGACAAGAGTTTTTGACATTTAACTGTATCTATAAGGTTACTATCAATTCCTAAAACCGTTATTAAATTGTTTTCTTTTAAGATAGTATAGCCTTGATTATTATTTTTTACAATCAAACTTTTTAGCCCTTGGTTATTTTGTGGAATCAACAACATTTGCTTTGGTGTTTTATAATTAAAATCAAAAAATACAATAACTAATAGCATTAAACTCAACAAAGATACAGATATATATACCAATGGTTTTTTCATACCCATAATCCTCATATTTCATTCAAATTTCCAGTTTTCATTGTATCAGAAAAGCGGCTAAAATGCAAATTTACAATATTACTCTCTACTTGTGCTCATTGCAAAAAACTATTTTATATAAAAAGATAGAAATACCCATCCTATATAAATTTTTATAATCTTTCATTGTTAAAACCTCTTGCAATTTATAAAAAGTTATGATATGATTTTCAATAGTAACTTTTATCTTAAGAAAGGGATGTTTTTGTGAACATACATGAATATATTCTAGGTAGTTGTATTCTTGCCATCTCTATATTTTTAATTATAGTAATTATGCTGCAAGAATCTAATTCACGTGGTCTCGCCTCTATGGGAGGCGGTTCAAATGATTCCTTTTATAGTAAAAATAAGGGCAGAACATACCGCGCTAAACTTGCAAGGCTAACCAAAATCTCCGCAGGTTTGCTTATGATTTTGAGTTTAGTTTTGGGATTTATATGTAACAATAAAAAATAAATTCACAACCTGCTCCCACATAATTTTTAGTGGGAGCTTATCTAATCAAAAAATATATTCTTTAGAGGTGTTTGTTTTATGAACGAAGTTAGAACAAGATTTGCCCCCAGCCCCACAGGTTACATGCACGTTGGCAATTTAAGAACCGCGCTCTATGCTTATTTGCTAGCAAAATCTTTAAATGGTAAATTTATATTAAGAATAGAAGATACTGACCAAGAACGTTTCGTGCCCGGCGCAGTTGATGTCATCTATAAAACATTAAAAGCCACCGGCCTTGCTTGGGATGAAGGTCCAGATATCGGTGGTGATTTTGGCCCATATGTTCAAAGTGAACGTATGGATATTTACGCAAAATATGCTAAACAGCTTGTGGAATCCGGCCATGCCTACTATTGCTTTTGTAACAAAGAACGCTTAGAAGAGATGAGAATGTTGCAAAAGTTCTCTGGTAAGCTTTCTAAATACGACGGCTTCTGCCGTCACTTAACTCCGGAGCAAGTAGAAGAAAAATTAAAAGCCGGTATTCCATATGTTATTCGTCAAAAAATTCCAGAATCTGGGCAAACTACGTTTGAAGATGAGGTTTTCGGCAACATTACAGTAGAAAACAGCTCGTTAGATGACCAAGTGCTTATTAAAGCAGACGGTATGCCTACTTATAACTTGGCAAACGTTATAGATGATCACCTGATGGGGATAACTCATGTTATTCGTGGTAATGAATATCTATCATCGGCTCCAAAATATAACTTGCTTTATAAAGCCTTTGGTTGGAAAATTCCAAAATATATCCATTGCAGCCCAGTTATGAAAAACCAGAGTGAAAAACTTTCCAAACGTAATGGTGATGCTTCTTTTGAAGATCTGGTTCAAAAAGGGTATTTAGAACCTGCAATGATCAATTACATTGCATTACTTGGTTGGAGTCCTAAATCTGAACAGGAGATATTTTCATTAGATGAACTAGTCCATGAATTCAAAATTTCTGGCATATCTAAATCCCCTGCTATTTTTGATATAAAAAAGCTTAACTACATAAATTCACACTACATAAAACAACTTTCACCCACAGAATTTTTAACAAAAGCTAAACCGTTTATTCAGCAAACAGTAAAAAGAACTGATGTGGATTTTGAATTAATCGCATCCACTTTGCAGACTCGAACTGAATTTTTGAGCGATATCCCCCAGCAGGTGGATTTCATCGATTCTTTGCCAAACTACAGCACAGATCTATTCGTTAGCAAAAAGATGAAAACCACAAAAGAAAGTTCTCTTACAGTTTTAATTGATGTTCTCCCTATTTTTAAAAATATAAACAACTACTCTGTTCCTAACCTACACAATATTTTAATGCAATACATTGAAAAATGTGATGCAAAAAATGGCTTTGTGTTTTGGCCCATAAGAACAGCTTTGAGTGGTAAACAGTTCACCCCCGGCGGAGCAATTG
>JBJEZM010000015.1:0-5185 GCA_051887395.1 Oscillospiraceae bacterium
TTTAATTAATAATATCTCTAATATCTTAGGTAAAAGCGTTTTTTATTCGTCATTTTATGTATAATGTTTCATTTGTTTTTTTATTATTCGTTTTAAATTGATGCACATTAACAAACCAAAACATATTTGCTTTTTGAATATTTTTGTGGTATAATATTTTTATATTAGTATATAAGCATTGATAAATAATTATAGTGTTAGCTTACCCAACAACAAATAGAAAGGGTACTGCTCTTGCTTTTGCACATTAATTTCTTACTATAAAATAAATATTCAAAATATTAATTGGAGTTGATTTGAAAATTTTTAATATTTCTCAACTGCTAACAAAGCAGTTTATAATCTAGGAAATTTTGCGCACAAGTTATTGTGCAGTATATATGGTGAATTATGTGAATACTAATCTTCTTATATTTATTTCTATTGTAATAATATTATTTATTACTTTTTGTTTACTATCATTTAAACTGGGCTTTAACCACAGAAAACATGTTGCCGAAGCTACAATTAAAAGTGCTGAAGAAGAAGCCAAAAAAATTATTAACGACGCTATTAAATCTTCTGAATCTAAACGTAAAGAAGTTATTATTGAAGCTAAAGATGAAGCTTTTAAAATCCGCAGTGAAACCGATAAAGAACTTAAAGAAAGACGTTTAGAAGTATCACGTCAGGAACGTAGAATTACTCAAAAAGAAGAAGCTCTTGAAAAAAAAGTTGAAAATATCGAAAAAAAAGAAGAGCTAGTGACAACCAAGTTAAAAGAAATAAATAACAAACTAGACGAAGTTGAAGCCATAAAAAAACAAGAATTCGACTTATTAGGGCGCATATCTGGTCTTTCAAAAAATCAAGCTACAGAAAAATTTCTTTCTATGTTAGAAGAGGAATTGACTCATGAAAAAGCTTTGAAAATTTCAGAATATTCACAAAAATTAATCGAAGAATCTGAATCTAAAGCTAGAGATATTATATCGCAAACTATTCAGCGTTATGCAGCAGATGAAGTTACGGAAATTACTGTATCTGTTGTAAGTTTGCCGAATGATGACATGAAGGGGCGTATTATTGGGCGAGAAGGCCGTAATATAAGGACTCTAGAAACGCTACTCGGTATAGACCTTATAATAGATGATACTCCTGAAACAATTACTATTTCTTGCACTGATCCCGTGCGTCGTGAAATTGCAAGGCTTACCCTCCAAAAATTGATAAAAGACGGTCGTATTCATCCAGGAAGGATTGAGGAAACTGTGGAAAAAGCCAAAAACGAGCTTGATCATAAGATGAAAGAAGATGGTGAACAAGCTATATTAAATCTTGGCATTCACAATATGCATCCTGAATTGGTTAAATTAATTGGTAAGCTAAAATATCGCACTAGTTATGGGCAAAATATATATCTGCATTCAATTGAGGTGGCAAATCTTGCGGCAATGATGGCTGCAGAGTTAGGTTTAAATGTAAATGTTGCTAAACGTGCTGGTTTACTGCATGATATTGGTAAGGCATTAAGTTTTGAAGTTGAAGGCTCTCATGTGCAGATTGGGACTGAGGTTGCTAAAAAATACAAAGAATCTCCTGCTGTTGTTCATATTATTGAATCTCATCACAACGATATAGCTCCAAATTCAGCCGTTGCATTTTTAGTTCAAGCAGCAGATGCAATATCTGCTGCACGGCCAGGAGCTAGAAAAGAAAATATTGAAAAATTCATTAAAAAAATTGAAAAACTTGAAGAAATTGCTAATTCTTTTGCTGGAGTGGAAAAATCTTATGCTATTCAAGCTGGACGAGAAATTCGTATTATGGTAAATCCTGAAGATATAAATGACGATGAAATGACTATTTTAAGTCGTGATATTGCCAAAAGAATTGAACAAGAACTCGAATATCCAGGCCAAATTAAAGTTAATGTGATAAGAGAAAAAAGAGCAATTGATTATGCCAAATAAAACAAAAAGCCTCTTTGCAAAGAGGTTTTTTGTTTATATCTATTTACTTTTCTAAGGAGTTAGTAATATGCCCAATTTAAAAAATTTAAAAGCTTTAAGAATACTTGCCATTGGTGATGTTGTAGGTCCCGCAGGATGCGTTTGTTTAGAAGCCTGTTTGCCCAAAATAAAACAGCGGTACAAGATTGATGTTGTAATTGCTAACGGAGAAAATTCCTCACAACACAATGGCATTTCTCACAATTCTGCAAAAAGAATTCTAAATGCTGGTGTTGATGTTATAACCACTGGTAATCATGCTTTTAAAAATTATCAAGCTGCTAGCGTTTTTGAACAATATTCTTGTGTTCTGCGCCCCGCCAATTTCCACCACAGTTTGCCAGGAGTTGGAGTTTTTACATTAGACCTCGGAAGCTGCCAAGTTTGCGTGATAAACTTAATAGGTAATGTATATATGCCAAACACCAACGCTAATCCATTTGATGCTATTGATACCATCTTAAAACATAACCAAACTAAAATTACTTTGTTAGATTTTCACGCAGAAGCCTCTGCTGAAAAAAAAGCCTTAGCCTTTTATGTAGATGGGCGCGTATCTGCCGTGTTTGGAACGCATACGCACATTCAAACAGCCGATGAACAAATTTTACCTTTGGGAACCGCATATATCACTGACCTTGGTATGACCGGACCCGCTATATCAGTATTAGGGATTTCCCCTGAAACTGCAATTAAAAAACAATTTACTGGGCTGCCCATTAAATTTGAACTGGCCTCGGGGCAATGTGAAATTTGTGGCGCTATTATGGATATTGCTACAGAAACAGGAAAAGCAATAAATATAGAAAGATTTAGACTTATTTAATTTATCTCTAAACTTTACTGTCAATCATTTTTATAATTTCTTTTGCTATTCTTTCGCTCCCTAAGCCGTCAACCAAATCAGATAATTTCTGTTTGTAATGTCTTCTCAGTTTATAACTATTAAACAGTTTATCAAACGCTTGATTTAACTTATTAAAAAACTCTTCTATCGAATCTCTTACATCACCTATGCTAATCATAATATCATGTTCATACAGCCACTTTACCCCTTGTTTCTGGTTATCTGCTAATGAAAAACATATAGTTGGTACCCCACATGCACATAATTCATGCAAAGTAGTACCTCCTGCAGAAATTGCAATGTCACTTTTTTGCATAAGTTCAGCCATATTAGGCGGTGTTACTTCTAATTTTAAATTTATATATCTTTTTTCTAACTTCTTGAGCTTTGCCAAATTAGTGTTTAAACTACCAGCTACTAAAATTACTTTGCATTGCGGAAATTTATTACATATAAACTCTGCAATCTTTGCTCCAACCCCAAACTCATCTGTTCCGCCTGTGGTTATTAATATTCTCTCTGGCATTTGCCTAGTTTCGGTAATTCGCCTTTTATATTTAAATTCAGCTCGTAAAGGGGCATATTGTTGACCTAATAACAGTTTTGTTTTTGCTCTTTTAGTTTCAGATAAGTTTGTGTATGCTTCTTGGTTACAATAAAATGAATAATTTATAACCATGCTACAATCTGCAAAGCAATTCGTATAATCATCAATATATATAATTTTAGTTTTCTTGCTTAAATTCCTTATATATTTCTCAGTAACAAAATAACTATCTAATACCATAGCTTGTGTTCGGTTTCTCTCTATTATATCAGTAATCTTTTCTATTTCAAGTTCTAAATTCTGCCATTTGCTATTTAAACATATAAACTCAAACTTATCCGCTAAAATTTGGTCCCGCATAGAATTGTCTGCAGCTATAAAAGTACATTCTTGCCCTAAATCTCGCAAACTATGTGCAATGGCTTTACACCTCATTACATGCCCTGAGCCTATCCCTTTATTACCATCTGCTCTAAAATAAATCATTTTTCTACCTCAATTAAAAGTACTTCCTTTGTCTTTCCGTCCAAAGCTACCCTTTGTGCTATTCCAAATCCATTAACCCAAATCGGCCCCTCGTTATCTGCCAAAACCAAACAAGATTCTCGCTCTTTTTGTGGCAGCTTGTATTCATTAAACAATTTTTTTAATGTTTTTGTACAGTTCCTTCCATTTAGTTTAATAGCATCTCCTGGCACTTTAAAGCGCATAAGTAGGGTTCCATTTATTTTTTTAAAATCAATAGCACCGTGAAGTATTAAATTACTATTTTTTCGTCTAACATTAAATTCTTGAATAGGAATTACCATTAACCTTAACTCTTGCTCCTGGTTAATTTTATAGCTCCCTGGCAGTACAACTTTAATAGGTGTAAAATCATTCTTTTTTGACCCTTTTGCTATTTTTTCAATACTTAAAACATCATCTTTTACTACACAAAATATATCATTGTGTAGGTTTATTTTTCCAAACCCAGTGTTTACAGCATCTCCTATCAATTCAATTTTTTTTGCATTGCATAATATATTTGCTTGAGTCAATATTTCCTTTATAGCCCTAAATTGTATACTAGCTGGTAAGTTTCTAATTTTAGAAACATAAAATTTGTTGGGTAAAAGCTGTATTTCTTTTATTACTTTAAGCGTTTCGTTTTGTAAAAATTCTTCATCTGCTGTAAGATTATTATACATTCTCTTAAAAACTTTCGCAAAAGATGGATTAACTATAAATAATTTCGGCACAATTTCATGCCGAATTCTATTGCGCTTATATTCCAAATCATTATTTGTGCTATCATTTACAAAATCAAGGTGATTGTTTTTAATATATTCTTCAATTTGAACTCTAGAAATTTCTATTAAGGGTCGAATAATATTTCCACGTTTAGCCGGAATTCCACATAAACCTTTAAGCCCAGTACCTCTAGTGAGGTTTAAAATCATAGTTTCTATACTATCATTTAGTGTATGTGCCGTTGCAATTTTGGAATCTATTTTACTGGCTAGTTTATTAAGTATCCCATACCTAACTATTCTAGCCATTTCTTCTAATGATTTGCCATTCTTTTTAGAAAGCTCTGGTACATTAAATGTTTCTACAAATAATGGGATACTCAAATTTTTGCACAAACGCCGCACAGAATTTTCATCTCTTTGTGCTTCTTGCCCTCTAATTTGATGATTAACATGGCATGCCCAAATATTAAATGAATACTCTTTGAAACTATTAAGCAGATGTAATAGCGTTACCGAGTCTGCCCCGCCAGAAAGTGCCACTAAAATATTGTCATTTTGTTTTAGC
>JBJEZM010000016.1:0-5142 GCA_051887395.1 Oscillospiraceae bacterium
GCTGTTTTATCTTCTTCTGAAATTCTTAAAGATTCTGTTCTCATTCATGTGATAAGGCCTTGAGTGCCGTAAAGTTTTGTGCCAACCCCTTCGTACAGTTCCTGCGCTACCTTCATTGTTTTTTTAGACGAAAAAGATATCTTATTATAAGCATCCTGTTGCATTGTGGATGTTATATATGGTACCGGAGCTGCTCTTTTTTTTGTGCCATTTTTTATGTTCTCTACAATGAAATCGGAATGCTTAAGTTCTGATACAATTTTTTCTGCCGCAGCTTTCGTTGAAATATCTGCCTTTTCGCCATTAATTAGGCTGAGTTGGGCACTGAACTGTTTTTTTCCCTTTTGTTTACTCAAAATTGATTCAATTGTCCAATACTCTTTTGGAACAAACTCTCTAATCTGTTTTTCGCGGTCAACGATTATCTTAACCGTTACCGACTGCACTCTTCCGGCAGAAAGCCCTCGTCTGACCTTTTTCCACAGCAGTGGACTGATTTTATAGCCGACTATTCTATCTAAAATTCTTCTGGCTTGTTGTGCATTTACCAAATTCATGTCGATTTCTCGCGGGTTATTGATGCCTGTTTTGACCCCGTTTTGAGTGATCTCATTAAATGTTACTCGGTTTTTCTCTTTAAGATTTAGTTTTAAAACCTGCGCCAGATGCCAAGAAATTGCTTCTCCTTCGCGGTCTGGGTCTGTTGCAAGCAGCACTTTTTTGCCTTTTTTTACCTCCTCCTTTAAGCTTTTTAGTAGTTCGCGTCTGGCTTTGATTGTTGCATATGTTGGTTTGAAATCGTTTTTAATATCCACGTTTAATCGACTTTTGGGTAGGTCTCTGACATGCCCAAACGATGCCACAACCTTATATTTATCTTTTAAATATTTTTGAATTGTTTTGGCTTTTGCCGGTGATTCAACGATAATTAAATTCTTCATATTCTAGTCTCTCCATAAATTAAATATTATTTGCTATATTTAGAACCTGGAAGTGTTTTTATTACTCCTAAAAGTTCAAGCTCCGTGACTGCCACCAAAGCATCACTTAGTGCTAAACCGGATTTTTGAACCAACTATTCCAGTTCTTTTTCTTCCGCCTTTAAGCTACTATAAAATTTTTTGGCGTTTTCACTCAGTAAATTTAAATCTACAGATTCTTTTACTTGTACGTTTTGAGTATCCTGATTGTTTTTTTGCTCATATAGTGTTTCTTGCAGATTAGAATTTACCAACTCTATTGTAGCATATTTTTTCTGTAATTCAAGCAAGATATCGTTCGCCTCTAGCACCATAAGTGCACCCATCTTTTAAAAGTTTGTTCGAACCGTAAGCTTTTTTAACACCTATATTATGAGGTACTACAAATACATCTTTGCCTTGTTCTAAAGCAAAACCCACCGTGATTAATGAACCGCCTTTAGCCCCGGCTTCTGTGACTAAAACTGCATCGCTAATGCCCGCTAATATTCTATTCCTGACCGAGAATGAGAAACGTGTTGCTTTTTGGTTAGGCGGATATTCTGATAAAAAAAGGCCATTGCTATTAAGCATTTCTTCTTTTAGTTCGTTATTTTTAGGTGGGTAATTAATATTTAAGCCACAACCTAACACCGCGATAGTTATCCCTCCATCTTTTAATGTGGTTCTATGTGCAATAGTATCTATACCCACAGCAAAACCACTGATAATTATTATGCCTGCCTTAACTAGATCTTTTATCAGGCTTTCTGTTATTTGTTCGCCGTAATCTGTGGTTTTCTTGAGCCTACAACACAGATTGTGCCTGTGTTTTTGAGCTTGTTTAAAACCTCTATTTTGCCTTTTGCAAATAGAATAATTGGTGGTGAATATATGTATTTTAAGTTTGTTGGATATAGTTTATCGATGTACTTCATTATTAAGTAATTATATTTTTGGCATTCATTTAAAATGTTTTCTGCCTTTTTTAAACTAAAATTAATATTGCCTTTAATTATTTTTTTAAGTTTACCGTTAAAATTTAACGCTTGCAATTCTTGAAACATTCTTTTTGCTGCACCAAACTTTTTGACCACTTTTATAATCATGCGCTTTTTAAATGCAGTTAGTTCGTTTAACCAAAGCCAATATATTAAATCTTCATCCAAATAATATCATTCCTTATAATTATATATTTTTTTATTATATCACACTGTAAAAAGAAAAGCATTCCTTTATTAAATAAAGTGGCAGGTGACTTTATATTTTGTCAATAGTGATGCTATATTTTTTAATTTAATTATAATTATTTTTATTTATTTTGTTGAATTTATTTTATCTTTATGATATAATTTAGATGTGATTTAATTGTGAAAGGGGTTTTGTTGATGGTAAAACGGCGAATTTTAAACATATTTTTGGCTTTAGTTGCCTGTTTTGAATTAGCTTCTTTAACATAACTTACCCTATTCGTCAGGTTTCTGCCAGCAGTAAAGCATTTTCTATTAATCTTTGCTCCTCTTTAGGGAAATTGCCTATTGAAGAAAATGATATTGAAATTGCTGGCGTCGGTTCGGATTTCTGCCTGTTTAACGAATTTTCGGATATCTCCTCTGCTTCTGAAAATATAGTAGCTTTTAAATCTACTCCAATAAAGATCAAAAATAACTCTATGCAAGCTATTCAAATATACATTAATAAGTTTATAAACAACAGTGAAAAATATAATATTGTAAACAGAGAAGATTTATGCCACAGTGGTAGCAATTTAGCCCTTGGCATTGCTAATTCTGATTCGCAAATTGCTTGGTTTAATGAATATTCAAATGGTGTTAAATGGGTTTGTAATCTTGCCGAGTTCCCTCAGCAATACCCTGTTTTTACTAATTTATCTGGTAAAACTGTTGCCTCTTTTTATATAGTGGGAGTGTACCAAGGTCAATTCTCTTCGAAAGATGATGTTGATATCTCTATGTTATTTGAAATAAACGATCAAATAGAAGAACCGGATATCTCTCTAAACAATGTTGAATATTTGCAAATTAAAGATGCGGAAAGCTCTGTGCAAAAAGCGGAAAAGCATTCTGAAACGTTAACTGATTCAGAAAAAAAGCCTTGCAAGATTCTGGATTAGAATCAAAGGCTGCTTTAAATGAATGGGATACACCATATAATGATGTTACAGATGAAAGTAAATAAACTACTTCTGAAGAGCTTACTTCAGCAAACAATATGCCCGCCGCAGAGCAAAAAATTGAACCTCCCGCTCCAAATGAACCACAAGATGTTTTACAACAGCCTTCTGCTGATTCTAGTTTGGAGAATGAACTGCAATTACCTACAACAGAAGAAAACAAGGTAGTTGAAAAAGAAAAAGAAGCCGCTGAAGAATTAGCACCTTTAGTTCCTGCAGAAGTTGTGGAGCCTTTAGATTAATTAAATTTTTAACTTAATATAAAAAATAACCTCTGGATTGTGCCAGGGGTTATTTTTTTATTATTTTCTAAGGTGTTTTTTAATATTTCTATTGCTTTCAAGAGTTGTAAATCGTTTTGGCTAAAAGTGGATTGTTCGCCAATATCTTGCACTGGCATCGACTCTACCGAAACATCTGGAATTAGCCCTTTTTCGTGAAAGCTTGTTCCGTTTGGAGGTAAAAATTCTGCAGTTGTTAATTCAACAGCTGAACCATCTTTTAGCTCAAAAGTCTCTCGTATTGTTCCTCTGCCCATTGTTTGCGTACCTACGAACAATGCCTTATTATAACTCTTTAGGGCCGCAACAAAAAGTTCTGCTGCACCTGCTGTTTCATTATCTGCTAAAACAACAGCTGGTTTTTTAAGCTCTTTGTTGCCAGAAGAATAAAAAAGATTCTCTGATGTGCCATCTTTATTAACAGATGAGACAATTAAGCCTTGTGGTAAGACACATTGTAACATTTTGGCCGCGCATTCAACATCACCAGATGATACTCCGCGCACATCAAAAATAACGGTGTCTTCCTCTTTTAATTTTTTTTCCAGTTGTCTTTCAAAATCATTTACTGCTTTATTATTGAACGATTGAATTTTTATATACCCAATATTATCAAAACTCTCTGATTCGACTGGTAAAATATCTACGCATCTGACCACTATGTTTTTATTGATATCGTTAACGCCTCGCCTTATGGTTATATCTACTGCTTTATCTTCTAGCTGCCACAAATTTGTTAGATGTTCCTTTACATTTTCTGTCGTAATGTCTTCTCCGTTTATATTTATAATTAGATCGCCTGGTTCTAGTTCGTTGGTTTCGTTAAAACTTTTGTTATAATACTTTTTTACCTTAATATAGCCACCATCTGCAATTAGTTCTGCACCAAACAACGCTTTTTGCCCTTGCTGCCCTTTTTTTATTTTTGTATATTCATCCTTTGTTATGTATCTTGAATTTTTATCCGCTATGCCGTTCATATAACCTAATCTTAGCTCATCGTTTAGTTTGTTGTCGTCAATTGTTCCATTGTACTTATTTTTGACAATCTCATCGAGTTCATAAATTGCAGAAGATATCTGTTTATATTTAGGAATACTCTTGAATTTATTATTAAAAATGTTTACTGTAGATATAACAGAAACTGAAACTGAAACGGCAATTGCAAATAATACGGAAATGATAAAAACATCTATTGAAATCTTCTTTTTATTGTTATCCATCTTTTTTTCTCCTATTTTAACTTTTTATTACCCTTTATTATATTCTAACTACGCTAAAATTGCAAGAGTTTGAAGTTTATTATTATATCTTATGTGTTAAATGACTATACACTTTTTACTGTTCAAATGAGTAACGTTTGTGAAGGTTTCTGGCATAAGTGATAGCAAATCTGTGTGCTTCATCTTGCATCCTGGTGATAAAATTAAACAACTCACTGTCTTTAATTTGAACCTCTTTACCCTTAAAGATAATCGCTCTTGTTTTATGATGTTCATCTTTGACCAGCGAAGCAATATCTATTGCCAGATTAAACTTAAGCATGGTTTCTTCTGCTACCTTAAGATGTTGTTTGCCGCCATCTATGAGGACCAAGTTAGGCGTTTGTTCAAAACCTTTTTTTTGTTTTATGTTATTGTTAAACCTTCTAAATAGCACTTCGCGCATACCGCCATAGTCATTTTGGTATGATAAACTCTTAATTTTA
>JBJEZM010000017.1:0-5032 GCA_051887395.1 Oscillospiraceae bacterium
TGCAGGACCAAAGGTGCTTGAACATATTGTTGATGCTGTGCTTTATTTTGAAGGAGAGCGGAGTAGTAGTTATAGAGTTTTGCGAACAGTTAAAAATCGATTTGGGCCGACTAGCGAGATAGCTATTTTAGATATGGAAGAGAATGGCCTTATTGAAATAGAGGATCCTGCTACTGCAATGCTTGACGACAACCCCGAACCGGTGCCAGGAACTTGTGTGAATTGTTTATTAGAGGGAACTAGAGTGTTATTTTTAGAAATTCAAGCTTTGGTGACCAAAAGTAGCTTTGCTATGCCAAGAAGGATGGCAACTGGCATAGATTATAATAGGATATGTGTTTTATTAGCTGTGCTTGAAAAGCGATTAGGCTTGAACTTTGGATCTTTAGATGCATATGTTAATGTTGTGGGGGGATTACGTTTAAATGAACCAGGAGCCGATTTAGCAATTGTGTTGGCATTGCTTTCTACAGTGAATGATAAGCCTATTATGAAAAAGACAGTTGCATTTGGTGAAGTAGATCTAACAGGTGGGGTGCGCAGTATTGCCAACGCCAAATTAAGAGTGCAAGAAGCACAGAGGTTGGGCTTTGAACGTTGCATTTTGCCAAAAACTACTATGAATAAATTTAAGCCTAAAGAATTTAAAATAGAGTTGATGGGTATACAATTTTTAAAAGAGTTAAAAAGCTTTTTCTAAATTTTTAATAATAAATTTAAGGAGGTGAAACAGCTTGAAAAACTTGCAGAACAGTATAATGTCTTTAGGGGAACATTTTTTGGATTTTTTATATATAATTAATAGTAGATTTATTAAACCACATAACGTGAAAAATAATATAAAAATAAAACTAGAATATATTCGCCACGATATTATAAATTTACGAATTTATGTTAAAAATGCTTATTATCATTTTTTAAAAGTGTTAAGGAGTATATTGGGAACACTTAAAAGAAGTAGAGAACATTTTATATATATGCTAAAGAACGAAAAAATAAAAGTTATTATTCAAGAGTTTTTTGCATTTTTTAAGCTTAAAATTCACATCCATAGAATAGAAATTTATAGATTTTTTCGAGCGCTGCTGGTTATATTTTCATTGTTTGGCTGTGTATACGTAATTGAGTATGTAAAAAGTATTGAATGGGTATTGCAGGTTAAAGTAAATGGTGAAACATTAGGCTATGTGCAAAATGAGTTTAGTTTTTGGGAGGCGGAACAAGCCGCGCGTAAAAGGATAGTGCTTTTGGAAGATGAGACAAATATAAATGTTGTACCAGAGTTTAATATATGTGCAATAAATTCTGGGGAGCTAACAGATGAAAAGGAACTGACTGATGATATTATTGCGATTTGGAGTAATAAAATCGCGAAGGCAAGTGGGGTATATATTGCTGGGGAGTTTTATGGTGCAACAAAAGAGACAAACAAGCTTAAGATTGCACTTGTGAGAATAAAAGAAGAAAAAGCTAGAGGTATGAAAAATAAGGGGCAGGTTATCTTCCAAAATTCAGTAGAAGTTCAAGATGGGATGTATCCAATTTCGAGTATTTATGATTTTGATGAAAAAATTTTACCGATACTTTATTCTAGTGAACGTATTAAAAATCAATATATTATTACTGAAAAAGACACAATTGAGAAAATTGCAGCAAAATTTAATATGACAACACAAGAACTTATCAAACTGAATCAAGGAAAAAATCAATTTACACTGGGAGATATTGTAGATGTTTTTGTAGAAAAGCCTCTGCTGGATATTAAAGTAGTTCAAACCATAAAGGAACAAGAGGAAGTACCATTTGAAAGCATAAAAATTGAAAGTACAAATTATCCTTATGGTACATCGTTTTATAAACAAAGAGGTAAAAATGGCTTAGCGGAAGTTACTTATAATGTAACATATATTCAAGACGAAGAAGTTAGTAGATCGGCAGTTTCAAATAAAATAATAAAAGAACCGATAAATGAGTATGTGGTTATTGGAAAACGGCGGAACAATTGTTTTTATGATTATAATTTAACAGATGATACTTTAGATAATGCTAATTTTATTTGGCCAGTAGAAAGTAATAAGGGCTATATTAGCTGTTATTTTAGCGGATCTAACAGGCACAGAGGTATTGATATATGCGCAGAGACAGGAACGGAAATTTTGGCAAGCGATAGCGGTATTGTTGTTAGTGCAGGTTGGGAAGGAACGTATGGCAAGAGTGTGGTAATACAGCACGATAACGGGTTGTTTACTCGTTACGCTCATAATTCCGAGATATTTGTGAGGGTTGGCCAGAGAGTGAAACAAGGTGAAGTAATTTCTGCGATGGGAAGAACTGGATATGCAACTGGTAATCATCTACATTTTGAAATTCTAAAGAATGGTATTCAGGTTAACCCCTTGCCACATATTAGTTGATCAATATCAGGAATTTAAATGGATTTTCATCTTTGCAATTTATATAGAACTAGAAGGTGATTTCATTGGAAAGAACGAGAACAGAGAAAACGATAATAAATTTAACCTATGCTATGTTATGCCAGTTTATTATTTTTGTTTTAGAATTTTACATGCGAAAAGAATTTTCAAGTATGTTAAGAGAGATATATTTGGGTTTAGATAGTACATTTAGCAGTGTTTTAATAATGATTTCTGCAAATAATCTTGGAATTGTTTCGGCAATTGCCTATAGTTTATATAAACCGCTTGCAGAATCAGATGAAAAACAATTAAAAGCAGCCTTTAAATTCTTGCGCAACTCATGCTGGGTTATGGGAATACTTTTTGGGGTGTTTGGCATAATATTTTCTTACCATTTGAATTTAATTCTTAATAATGCAGATGTAATTTTGGACATAAAAATCATTTATTTATTATATTTAATCAATGCTATTCTGCCATATTTTTTTGCGCACAGAAGATGGCTTATTTTAAATGACCAAAGAAGACATATTGTGGTATTAAACTCTTTTATTTCAACGGTTTTAGGACTTTTAGCAAAATTGATTTGTCTTAAGATATATAAAAGCTTTTTAATATTCTCTATTTGTATGTTAAGCGCAACATTAATAGAAGGTGTTATAACTTTTGCAGTTTCTAATAGACTTTACCCATTTTTAAAATATAGAATAACAGAAGATCTTACGAAATCAGAAAAAAAAGCAATTTTAAAAAATGTAAAAGGTGCCACACTTAATCAGGCTTTTGGTTTAGTAATTCATACTACAGACAGCGTGTGTATATCGAAAATTGCCGGGTTAATTAAAGCGGGGACTTATGCACCATATAAATTTATTATTAATGCGTTTAAGACTATCAATTGGCAATTTTGTGAATCTATTGCTGCAAGTTTTGGGAATCTTGCGGCTGTTGGGGATATAAAAAAGTTAGAAAAAAGATTTTATGACGTTTTATTTATTGGTAATGTTTTTTTTAGTGCGGTAGTTTGTAATTTAATTGTAAATTTTTCACCTATTATTAATATTTGGATGCCGAAGAATCATGTGTTTGATAATGTAGTGGTAGCGATAATCCTATTTAATTTTTATCTTATGGGAATTCATAAAATAGTGAAAACAGTAAGAGACAATATGGGAATTTATTGGCCGGCGCGTTATATTACTATATGCGAAGCGTTAATTAATTTAGTTATTTCATACTTTGGAGCAAAGTTTTGTGGCATTGCCGGTATTTTGGGAGGAACTACAATAAGTATTTTTGCTACCTGTTTTTGGTGGGAACCGTATCTTCTTTATAAATATGGTTTTAAAACTAAATTGGTAGTATATTTTAAAAAGCAACTTTTATATTACATTTTAACTTTTGTATGTTGTTGTATTTGCATCAACTTATGTAAGTTAGTAACACAAACAGGCGGGGTAACAATATTTTATAATACACTAATAGTTTTACTTGTTCAAAGTTCTATTTTCTTTTTTATTTTTAAAAATAGTGAAGAATATTTATTTTTTAAAAAATTAATATGTTCAAAAATATGGAAAAGGAATGACTAAAATTGCAGCACGACATTTTGCTATAAAAACAACTTGAAGAAAAGAGCGTTCAATGTTATAATGAAAAATAAGAATATTAAATTATTGTTTGGTATTCTATTAAGTTTTTTAATGGCAAAAATTTAGAGGGGATGGTGAAGTAAGATGGAGATAAAAATAACAACGAGGAAGGCACATTTAAGTGAAACTTTTAAAGACAGAGCGCAGAAAAAATTAAATCATTTAGATAATTTTTTTTATGAGGAGAATGTAGTTGCAAATATTGTTGCTTCTTCTGAAAAAGAACGAGAAACAATTGAGCTTACAATAAAGGCAGGGAGTCTTATTCTACGTGCACAAAAAACCACGTCTAATTTCATTGAATCTTTTGATATGGCGCTTTCTGCTATTATGAAACAGCTGTTTAAAAATAAAACAAAACTCGGAAAGCGCTTAAAAGTGAAAGCTTATGACAATAATTATGACGAATTGCTCGATACTTACGATAAAGATATTGATGATTTAGAAGAATTTAAGATTGTTAAAAATAAAAAATTTATTATAAAGCCAATGAGTGCTCAAGAGGCAATTTTACAGATGAATTTAATAGGGCATGAATTTTATCTTTTTAAAGATGATAATACTTATGAGCTAAACATTATATATCGCAGACATGATGATACTTATGGTTTAATTGAAGTAGCAACATCTAATGATTGATATCATAAGTAGCGTTTAGTTGTTCTAATAGCGGCATACATCAAAAAAGGTGTTTGCCGCAACGCTGTTTAAAGGATTGAGAGGTGCATTTTTTGAAAGACTATATTTATTTTTTAAAATTGCCACCTAAACAAAAAGTGAAGCTGGATTATTATAAAAAATATATAAGTAGCTATAAGCAACGCTATTTTGATACAGTGAATTTTAACTCAAACTATACTAAATTAGCAGCAGACCTGTTTTTAAAATATATTTTGGCCAAAAAGAGAACACCTTTGCAAGAGATTTTTGTTGGGGAATTTGGAAAGCCTTATCTTTTAAATA
>JBJEZM010000018.1:0-5031 GCA_051887395.1 Oscillospiraceae bacterium
CTTTAAAGACATTTTGGAATCCAAAGCAAGTTTTAGCGCTTCTGCTACAGACATAATATCTTCTTTTACATTGTTAGAACTAAAGTGTGTATTAAGACTTATATTAAAATTATTATTTGATGTTTGTGAGCTTTGTAGTATGTTTTTATTGAATGTATCTTCTTTATTAATGTGCAACGTGCTTTCGTTAAGCATATTATGGCTATTTTGAAGTTGTGGATTTTCTTTTTTTTGTTGAACAAACTCTATTTTTGGTGATATGCCAAAAAGTTCGTTAAAAGCCTGTGTTATTTTAGCAGTATAAACCTCTTTGGAAAATATTCCATTTATATACTTTACCCCTATTGTTGCTATAGTACCATCATCATTTAAGTTGCAATCATTTAAAATTCCATAGACCGGCAAACCGAAATCAACAAGTTTGCTAAGTAAAACCTGGAAAGTTTCTTCTTTATTCTGCAATAAGTTAGTTTTAAACCTAATGTTAAACTTGATTTTTTTATTTTGAAAATACTTTTTTAGAATGTTTTTTAACTCTTTTTTTTCTAGAGGTGTGAAAAATGCATTAGATAAGCCAATAAGGTTGATTTCTGATTTGTATTCATCTAAAATCAACTTATCTATTTCTAAATTTAACAATTTCTCTGAACATTTCATATTTACATTATGATTTTTTAAACTTTTACATATTGCTTCTTTTAAGTTCAATGCAAAACTCCCTTCTTAAAATTCTCAATCCATACATTTTTCACAAGGTATATACCCTTGCTCTTTTGCTTTGGATATAGTTATATTTTTAGCATTCTTGCCCGCACAAGTTAACGAATAATGGTATTTTTTGCCATAAGGTGTTACATATACGGTTATTGTCTTTTGTTCTTGAACATTTGGTATGTTTGCTACGCCGTTAGAGTTTTTGGGCATATATGTTAAAAAATGTTGTGTTACAAACCACACATAATTGCCATTCTGTTTTTGGCAATAAAACCCTACTCCTGCATAATCAAATTCTCCTAACATGTTTTTATAATGCGGTTTGCTAGCTTTAAATTTATCAAAAATTATCTGTGGTGTTGGCATGTAGTAAGTATAGCCCTTCTGAATGTTTTCTGCCCACCTTCTTTTATTTGTTATATTAATATCTTCTTCATCAAACACAGTATCCCACAATGAACCATCTGGCCTTGTGTGCGAAAAATAATCGTTATCAAACATCTCTATTGATCTTAGCCTTGCACTTTTTTTGAGCTTAGTTTTTAATTTTAGTTGTTTAAGTGATTTGTTATGTTCCTTATTATAACGTTTACGTTCTTTATTAATTAGTTTAACAACCTCTTTCTCTAATTCTATGCAATTGCCATTTTTATTTATTTGGTATTCTTCATTTTGATTGCTATTTGTAACTTCCGTTACCTCACTCTGCAAAAATTCTGAATATGCACTAAAGCTTTGACTGTTTGCTATACTTATAAGCAACACAATTAATATATTTGCAAAAATACAATGTTTCATATTTTAAGCTCCGTTATTGATCATTTTTTCTATTTCGCTAACTGCTAAAAAATCACAACGTTCATTTTCTGGGTGCGCATTATGACCCTTTATCCAAAAAAATGTAACATCGTGAACCCTTAAAAGAATTAAAAGTTCTTTCCAAAGGTCAACATTAAGGACTGGCCTTTTATTGCTTGTTTTCCAGCCATTTTTCTGCCAATTGTTAAGCCAACCTTTTTTAAAAGCATCTACAACATATCTGGAATCACTGAACATTTCCACTTCACATGGTTCTTTTAACGTTTTAAGAGCCATTATTACCGCTGTTAATTCCATTCTGTTATTTGTTGTCTTTTTTAATGCTCCACAAATCTCTTTTTCTTGGTTTTTATATTTTAAAACTGCTGCATAACCCCCTGGGCCAGGATTACCTGAACAAGCACCATCAGTGAATATTGTTACTTTTTTTTTCAATTTTTCGCCTCGTTCCTACTTACATTAACCATTAAGATTCATATCACTTTCTACCATATTAGATGATGCCTTAGATTTGATGAGGTTAACAATTCCGCACGGAAGATAGAATAAAAAGGCAACTCCGCTAGTTACCACGCCAAAATTAAAGTAATATTCTAAACCTTCGCCAAAGTCATCCAGCGGGCTTACTGTTTCTGGCGCGTGGGATAAATACATATAATTTTGGTCGAATACTTTATCTATAAATGCAACCAAAACTGCTACAAATATTAATGTTTTTAGTGCATATAAAAAAGACTTAAATGAAATTTTACACTTTTCTATAATTAAGCCATAGCACGTTGTTAAAACAATATAGCTGTGGATAATAAAAAAGTGATAAAATCTGAATTTATTAGCGCCATATATTAACGCTGGGAAAGTTAAAGCTGCAATTGCTCCTATACCCCAAAAATAGAGCAGTTCAAAAATGTGTTGCTTTTGAGTTTTGTTTAGTTTATTTTTTAAATTAAAAATAACTGATAAAATTAATGTTATACTGCATAGATCAAAATAAAACAAATTTCCTAAAAAGTTTTCATCATTTATATAGTTCCAAACGTGAAATAAAAGTTCGCAAGTAACAGCTATGCTGCTAGAAATCACTTTGATTAGTCTATCTGCTTTTGGTGTTATTTTATTCTTAAAAAGCACCATTAGTATAATTAATATTGCTAATACATAAAGTACTATTAAATGTTCTTTACCATAAGCTTCAAACCCATAGTTGTTGTAATACCCTTGCCAAAAATGTTTTAGCATATTTATTGTTCTTCCCTCCCGTGTATGAAACTAGAAATATTATACCATGAATAACAAGTTTTGTAAATCTTTATTTCCAATTGAATCTTGTTAGATTACCTGTGCATTTAAAACCATTAAATTTATTTTGCCTCAAAGCTTCGTACGTGGCAATTGCTACAGCATTAGAAAGATTAAGGCTTCTAGATTCTGAAATCATTGGTATTCTAACGCAACAATGTTGGTTTTTTAAAAGTAAAAGCTCCGGCAAGCCTGCATCTTCTCTACCAAAAACAAGAAAAGAATTTAAAGGATAATTTAATTCTGAATAGACTTTTTTTGCTTTTGTAGAAAAATAAAAAAAATCGCCTTGGTTCTGCTTAAAAAAATCTTCTAAATTTTCGTAATATTTTATATTAAGCATATGCCAATAATCTAATCCTGCTCGTTTGAGTTTTTTATCATCTATTTCAAAACCAATTGGTTTTATTATATGCAAGTTACTATTAGTTGCTGCGCATGTTCTTGCAATATTGCCCGTGTTTTGTGGAATTTGAGGCTCTACCAGCACAATATTTAAGTTGGTTTTGCTCATATATTTACCCTCTTTAAATTATATAAATACTCAAAAGAAATATGCTTCCTAATTTAACAGAAGCATATACAACTTTTTATTAAGCGTTAATTATAATAAATCTTTTTTCTTTAGAATTAAGTAACTTCCAAATGTGGAAAGTAGTGAAATAATTACCAAAACTATTAAACCATAATTTTTATTGCCCATTGGTAAAGGAACATTCATGCCATAAAAGCTTGAAATTAATGTTGGAACTGCTAACAAAATTGTGATTGACGTTAAGAATTTCATTGCAATGTTCAAGTTGTTAGAGATAATAGAAGCATAACTGTTCATTGTGCTTGTAACTATTCCAGAATAAATGCTGGCCATCTCTATTGCCTGCCGAATTTCAATTAAAACATCAGATAAAATATCTTCATCATCTTCGTATAATTTTAAAACTCGGCCTCTCATTATCTTTTCTATAGTTGCTTGGTTTGATTTTAAAGAAGTTGAAAAATAAACCAATGATTTTTCTAACTCTAACAGCTGTAAAAGCTCCTTGTTCTTCATAGAGCTTTTTAATTGAGCCTCTAATAAACTTTCTATTTTATCTATTTGTTTTAAGTATTGCAGAAACCTGATTGCAATACGATAGAGCATAATAAATAAAAACTGTGTTTTATATTGTGTGTTAAGGCTTTTTACCCTTGAGTCTTCAAGCTCTTTAATTACTGTGTTTTCTTTTAAGGAGATTGTTAAGATAAAATCCCTTGCAACTACTACTCCAAGCGGCATTGTAAAATACAGTAATGTGTTTTCGCTTTGCCGCTCCGCATACGGCGCGTCTACAATAACTAATGTTTGTTGACCATCATCGCTTATCTCTGTTCTAGATGACTCTTCTTCATCTAAAGCTGAATTTAAAAACATTTCGTCTATTTTAAGCACATTTTTTAAATATTCTAGTTCGGTTTCATCTGGTGCAATAACATTAATCCAGCAACCGGATTCTAACGAATCTATTTGGCAAATTTTTCCATTAACTGATTTGTAAAATTTTAGCATTGAATTCACCTCTGCACAAAACTGTTTTTAATAACTTAATAAATAAATTCACTTCTGTAATTGTTTTTAATTATTTCTGCAAAAAGTGGCGCTGCCGAAAGTATTTTTATTCTTTTTGATTCGTTTTCCGCCAAAGGTATTGTATTTAGCAAAACCAGTTCGCAAACTTCACTATTTTTTATTAAAGTTGTTGCTTGCCCAGAAAGTACTCCATGTGTAGCACAAGCAAAAATCTCTTTTGCTTTGCCAATTTTTTTAATTGCCTCTGCAGATTTACACAATGTACCTGCTGTATCTACCACATCGTCTATGATAATAGCGTATTTTTCCTCAACATTCCCAATAATACTCATAATCTCACATACATTTGCTTTTTTTCGCTGCTTTTCAACCACTGCCATAGGAACGTTTAATAACTGTGCAAATTTTCGCGCCCTTTTTACTGAGCCTATATCTGGTGCTACAACTACTAAATCTTCTTTCTGGCTCTTAAACTTCGCCTCAAAATAATCTAAGAACACATTAAGGCCTAAAATGTTCTCTACTGGAATATCGAAAAACCCTTGAATCTGTGGTGAATGTAAATCAACAGTAATTACTTCACTTGCTCCTGCTGTCACAAGAAGGTTGGCAACTAATTTTGCAGATATTGG
>JBJEZM010000019.1:0-5029 GCA_051887395.1 Oscillospiraceae bacterium
GTATACCAGCTGGAGTAATTATCACCGAATTTACGGCAGATAGCAGCTTTAATAATACAGCGGCGAATAAAAACGATATTATAACACAAATAGATTCTGCAGAGATTTCATCAATATCAGAGCTTAGAGGATTTTTAGCGCAAAAAAGCGCAGGCAACATTGTTAAGGTAAAGCTTTATAGGCCAAGTACTCATAAATACTTCACAGTGCAGGTAATATTAAAATAAGTATAAACTTGTGGACTATTTTTAAAACAAACAACATACAAAAACAACTCGAAAAATATAAAAGATCGAAATTTTTAGTATCGCAAATTTAAACATAAAAATCCCCCACTTTAAGGGGGATTTTTAATTAACTAAAATTCAAAAAAATATAAAAGAAATGAAATTTGCAGCTATGTTAAAGCAAATTTTCAATTTTGTTCCGCGTGGAATAAATGCCACTAACTTTCTAAGGTTTTATTTTTGACTTTTCTTACGGTATAGGTTATAATGTATGTTGAGAACTTAAAAAGTGCTTAATATTTAAAAAAGGTGAAAAAAATGTTTAAAGAAAACAAAAAGTTCAATATTCAATTTGCCGGAAGACCGCTTACCATAGAGGTTGGAGATATTTGTGGTTTTGCAAACGGCTCATGCTTAGTGCGGTATGGAGATACAGTGATAATGGCAAATGCAGTAGCCTCTAAAGAGCCAAGGCATGGTATAGATTTCTTTCCGCTTTCTGTAGATTTTGAAGAGAAGCTTTATTCGGTGGGTAAAATACCGGGTTCATTTTTCAAAAGAGAAGGTAGGCCGTCTGAGAGTGCAATTTTAACGTCCAGGCTTATTGACCGCGGAATTAGACCGCTGTTCCCGCACGATATGCGCAACGATGTTACAGTTACAATTACCACACTTTCGGTAGATCCTGATTGCTTGCCAGAGGTGGCAGGAATTATTGGTACATCTGTTGCATTATCAATTTCCGATATTCCGTGGAATGGCCCTATTGCCGGAGTGGTTTTAGGCTATGCAAATGGTCAAACAATAATAAACCCAACGCAGGAACAACGTGAATATTCAGAGATGTTTACCACTGTTTCTGGCAGTTTTAAAAAGATTGTTATGATTGAATCTGGTGCTAAAGAGATACCAGAAGATGTAATGCTTGCGTCTATTATTGAAGGGCATAAGGAGATTAAAAAAGTTATTGAATTAATAAACCAAATTACAGAGCAAGTTGGCAAGCCTAAATTTACAATACAAAATGCAAATGGGCAGTTAACACCACAAGTTGAGGAATTGTTACAGCAGGTTAAAAACATAGCAAAACCAAAACTTATGGGTGCATTAGATGAACCGGATAAAGTAGCTAGAGATAACAACGTGCGGCAGGTTATTGCAGAGATAAAAGAAAATTTAGCGGCTGAATATGAAGAAAACAAGCTTTTTGTTGATGAATGCTTGTATAAACTGCAAAAAGAGATAGTGAGAACCTGGCTTGTGGCGGGCAAACGTGTGGATGGCAGGAAGCAAGACGAAATGCGGTCTCTTTTTGCAGAGGTTGGAGTTTTGCCTCGAGTACATGGCTCTGGGCTTTTTGGCCGCGGCAGAACACAAATATTAACTATTGCCACATTAGGGCTTGTTAAAGAGGCTCAGATGTTAGATGGTATTGACGATGATGAAAGTAAAACGTATATCCATCACTATAACTTTCCAAGCTATTCAGTGGGCGAAACAAAACCTTCTAGAGGCCCCGGGCGGCGTGAAGTTGGCCATGGTGCGCTAGCAGAACGTGCATTAGCTCCGGTTATTCCTTCTCCAGAGGAGTTTCCATATACTATCAGGCTGGTATCAGAGGTACTTTCTTCTAACGGGTCAACTTCTCAGGGCTCAGTTTGCGGTTCCACTTTAGCGTTAATGGATGCTGGTGTGCCGATAAAAGAGCCAGTTGCAGGTATCTCTTGTGGCCTTATCTGCCATGGAGATGAATTTATGACGATGTTGGATATTCAGGGAATTGAAGACTTTTTTGGCGATATGGACTTTAAAGTAGCGGGCACAAAAAACGGTATTACAGCAATCCAGGTAGATATTAAAACCGATGGCTTAAGTTACGATGTTATTGAAGAGGCATTCGAAAAGACCAGAAAAGCCCGGTTGCATATATTAAACGAAGTGATTTTAAAAGCAATTGCTAAGCCCAGAACAGATTTAAGTGAATTTGTGCCTAAGGTTTTGGTCACCAAAATTGATGCGAATAAAATTAGAGAGGTTATTGGTGCAGGCGGCAAGGTGGTGCAAAAAATTGTTGCAGATTACGGTGTGGAGGTTGATATAAAAGAGGATGGCACAATCTTTGTATCGTCAATAAATATCGAAAGCGTTAAACAGGCTAT
Source organism: Oscillospiraceae bacterium (assembly GCA_051887395.1). Taxonomy (GTDB): domain Bacteria; phylum Bacillota; class Clostridia; order Oscillospirales; family Ruminococcaceae; genus RGIG1955. The sequence goes on from JBJEZM010000019.1 coordinate 2,387, forward strand.
CGAATACATCTCGTTAATTGTTGCTGAACCGGAGATTGGCAGAACATATAAAGGTAAAATTGTTAAGCTTATGCCGTTTGGTGCTTTTGTAGAGATTCTGCCAGGCAAAGAGGGTCTTGTGCATATATCTAAATTTGCAAACAAAAGGGTAGAAAGGATAGAAAATATAGCAAAAGAAGGCGAGGAGATCTGGGTTAAGCTTATAGGAATTGACGACCAAGGCAAGTTGATACTTTCTAAAAAAGATGCAGTTGTGTTAAATTAATTTGGGAAGATTAAGAGGGGAAGAGGCTTTCAGCAATGAATCGGGTAGAGTTAAAAAGAGCTTGGGCAGAAATAAATTTAGATGGTCTTGCTTATAATCTGCAGCAGATAAAAAAAATAGTTGGCAATAAAACAAAGGTTATGGGTGTTATTAAAGCAGATGCTTATGGTCATGGCGATATTTTAGTTGCAAAACAGCTTGCAGAATCTGGGGTTGATTGGCTGGGTGTTTCTAACCTTGTGGAGGCGTTGGGGGTGAGAACCAGTGAAATTGCTACACCTATTTTAATCTTCGGCCCTACTCCTACTAAATTTGCCCACCTTTTGGCAAAGAATAATATTTCGCAGATTGTTCATTCGTTTGAGTACGCAAGAGAGCTCTCTAAAGCAGCGCAAGAACTAAACATAAAAATCAAATGCCAGGTTAAAATAGAAACCGGTATGAACCGTTTGGGCTTTGGTGCATTAACAGAACTTGAACACAAAAACTTACTGAAAGTTTATTCTTTACCAAACTTAGAATTTGAAGGCATTTTTACCCATTTATCTTCGGCAGATCAAATAACGCAGGAGGCCATTGATTACACAAGTAATCAGTTTAAAACGTTTATGGCCGTGTGTGATTTTTTAAAAGGTAAGGGTATTAATATAGGGCTACGGCACTGCTGTAATTCATCAGGCACTGTTAATTTTAAGCACATGCACTTAGATATGGTGCGGCCTGGAATTATACTTTACGGCTTGCCAGAAAAACAATGGGATGGTGGCAGTGCATGGGTTCCGGTTATGACACTCAAATCAGTTATCACGTCAATAAAGTCACTACCGGCTAATCTGTTTGTTAGCTATGGAAGAACGTATAAAACTACAAAGCAAACAAAAGTTGGGGTAGTCTCTATTGGTTATGCAGATGGCTTAAGGCGCAACCTTTCTAACTATGCAAAAGTGCTGTGCGGAGGTGAACTGGTGCCGATAATTGGCAATATTTGTATGGATCAGATGATGATAGATTTAACAGATTGCAAAAATGTAAGCGTGGGCGATGAAGTGACTATTTTTGGCGATCATGATGTGTGCAATGCTAATGTTTTGGCAAAAGAGGCGGGAACAATTAACTGCGAAGTGGTTTGCGAAGTGGGCAGGCGGGTGCCAAGGGTTTATTTTAAAAATGGTTTAGAATATAAGTTTATAGATTATTGTGAAGTATTTTCTAATAGTATGAACAAATAAAGTCGAATTAAAAATTTAAGAGCTTGACTTTTAAATTTTGTTATTATATAATAAGCATAAGTGAAGCTAAATTTATTGGCTTTACTTAGCAGGCCCCAAACTCAATAGGCGTGTAGTTTGTTTTTAAGATTACGTTGCGGATTCTGTTGGCGGGCAAATTTTATCAAATATAGGAGAGATGTTTTTATGTACGAAGACAAAACATTAGTGTGCAAAGATTGCGGAGCTGAATTTGTATTTACAGCAGGTGAGCAAGAGTTCTTTGCAGAGAAAGGGTTTGTTAACGAGCCACAGAGATGCAAAGCATGCCGTGACGCTAAAAAGAGGAACAATAACGCTAAAAGAGAAATGTATGTTGCTGCTTGCGCTGCTTGCGGAGCAGAAGCTAGAGTTCCTTTTAAACCAAGTGAGGGGCGCCCTGTTTATTGCAGCGAATGCTTTTCTAAAAGAAATGAAGAAAACTAATTTTTGAATTTAGTTAACAACTTTAAAGCCGGCTTGTAAATAAGCTGGCTTTTTCTTTGTTTGAAATCTAACTTTTCAAAAAATAAAAATCCATATAAGATCTCCTACTTTTCAGGAGGTTGTTATTATTTACTAAAACTTAAAAAATTTAAGTTTGCAATTTTTAAACTTAAAATAGTTACCCCCCCGCGCAGCGGGGGGGTATTGTTAATTTTTAAAAATGTACAAAAAAGTGGATCTTGCGGCTTTATTAAAACATTTTTTTGACTTTGTTCCACGTGGAACAAATGTTGATAACTTTTTTGTGCGTAAAAATTCCCCGGCATTGCTGGGAAATTTGGTGTTAATTTATGAAAAGAAAAACTTTTTAAATCTGTTTAATTTTAGAAAAGTATTCCTCTAAACAAAGCCCGGAATCTGTGATTTCTTGAGCTTTATCTACGCCAACAAATCTAAAATGCCAAGGTTCATAATTCACATGTGTAATATCTTTTTTATTTTTAGGGTAGCGTAGTATAAAACCGTATTTGGGTGAATTTTTATAAAGCCAGGCAAATGCGTCGGTAGCGTCAAAGTCATCGTCCAAGGTTTGGTGGCTAGGCGCAACAATATCTAACGCAAGCCCGGTGTGATGCTCACTGCAACTGGGTTTAGCAACCAAAGAGGCAGCTTCTTCTATAGCTT
>JBJEZM010000020.1:0-4886 GCA_051887395.1 Oscillospiraceae bacterium
AAATTGTTTAAAATAATATTATATTTAAACTAAGAAGGGTTGATGACTGATGAATGATAAAAATCTACCTCAAAATACTGAGCTTTTAAAAGAGCTTGACCCAGAAATTGCAGAAGCTATTTTAAGTGAAGCTAATCGGCAAAACAATACTATTGAATTGATAGCATCTGAAAACGTTGTATCTAATGGCGTGCTTGCTGCTATGGGTAGTATTTTAACTAACAAATATGCAGAAGGCTACCCCCAAAAGCGTTACTACGGTGGTTGTGAATATGTGGATGTTGTTGAAAGTTTGGCTATAGAACGCGCAAAATCTCTTTTTAATGCAGAGCATGTTAATGTGCAACCTCATTCTGGTTCGCAAGCTAACATGGCTGTTTATTTTGCTATTTTAAAGCCCGGTGATTTTGTGCTTGGTATGAACCTTGGGCATGGCGGTCATTTAACGCACGGATCTCCTGTTAATATCTCTGGCTCTTATTTTAATTTTATTCCTTACGGTATTGATGCGCAAACTGGCCAAATTGATTATAAAGCTGTGCGTACTCTTGCGTTGCAGCACAAGCCTAAGCTTATTGTGGCCGGTGCAAGTGCCTACCCCAGAGAAATTGATTTTGAAATGTTTGCGCAAATTGCCAAGGAGTGTGGTGCGTATTTGATGGTGGACATGGCGCATATTGCTGGTTTGGTTGCTGCTAAGTTACACCCTTCCCCTGTGCCTCATGCCGACTTTGTTACATCTACAACTCAAAAAAGTTTACGCGGACCCAGAGGTGGTTTGATTCTTTGCAAAGAAAAACATGCTAAAGCTATAGATAAAGCAATATTCCCCGGCACGCAAGGCGGGCCTTTGATGCATGTGATTGCTGCAAAAGCTGTTTGTTTTAAGGAGGCTGCTACTCCAGAATTTACAGAATATCAAACAAAAGTGTTAAAAAATTCAAAAGCTCTGGCCAAAAGGTTAATTGAATTGGGGGTTAACTTGATTTCTGGCGGGACTGACAATCACCTTTCTTTAATAGATTTAAGGAACTTTAAGATTACCGGCAAAGAATTGGAGCGCAGGCTAGATGATGTCCACATAACTGTTAATAAAAATGCGGTCCCTAATGACCAAGAAACACCTTGTGTAACTAGTGGGATTCGTATAGGTACCCCTGCTGTGACTACAAGAGGGTTAAATGAAAACGATATGGCTCATATTGCCGAATGGATATATAAAACTGCAACTGATATTAACAGTAAAAATTTAGTGGCAGCTGAAGTACTTGACCTTTGCCAAAAATATAAATTATTTTAACTTTGGTAATTTAAAGGAATGTTCAAAAATAGCAATTTGTGTAGAAAAGTAAATAATTTTTGAATTTTGGAAAATTGTGAAAACCATATTGGTTATGCTAAATTTGCTGTGTTAAGTTGTTATGCGGTTTTTTGTAAAGTGGTAGTGCTGTGTTGAAAATTAAAAATGAAATTTGAAATTCAAATTTGCTAGCTCAAAACAGTTTTCAACATTTTCCACCGAGTTTTCAACAATGAATTTTTAATTATTAACATTTAGTTTTTATATAAAAGAAAAATTCATGTGAACTGCAAACTGTGTTTTTTTGATTTGATATGTGTTTTTTAAACGTTATAAAATGAGGAGTTGTTTTTTATGTTGGATATAAAACTTATACGTACTAACCCAGAGTTTGTTAAATCTGCTCTGGCTAAAAGAGGTAAGTGTTATGACGGAGAAATTGATGAAATTTTAAGTATTGACGTTAAACGAAGAGAGCTTTCTGCTGCGATAGATAAAATAAAATTTGAGCAAAATACCGCAAATAAAGAAATTGTTAATTTAAAAGCAGCCGGGCAGAATTCTGACGAACTGCTACAGCAAATGAAAGTTTTAGCCCAAAAATCAAAAGAGCTTTCGGCTGCTATTTTGGATCTGGATAAACGCTATCAAGAGCTTATATATTTATTGCCAAATATTCCGCATTCATCTGCGCCTGAGGGTAAAGATGAAACTGAAAATAAGGAAGTGAGAAGATGGGGTGAGCCTAGGACGTTTGACTTTGAGCCAAAAGCTCATTGGGAACTAGGCAAAAATTTGGGTATTTTAGACAGTGAGCGTGCATCTAAAGTGACCGGTACTCGTTTTGTGTATTACAAAAATTTGGGCGCACGTTTAGAGCGAGCAATAATTAACTTCTTTTTAGATACTCACACTGCAAACGGATATAGTGAACTATTGCCGCCATTTATAGTTAACAAAGATTCGATGTATGGAACTGGGCAATTGCCTAAATTTAAAGAAGATATGTTTAAATTAGAAGACCTTAACTATTATCTTATCTCTACCGCCGAAATCCCTCTTACTAATTACTACAGAGAAGAAATTTTAAAAAAAGGCCAGCTGCCCGCCAAGTTCTGCGCATATTCTGCATGCTTTAGGGGTGAAGCCGGTAGTGCTGGCAGAGATACCAGAGGGATAATCAGGCAGCATCAATTTAACAAAGTGGAATTAGTTAAATTCGCAAATCCCGAAAATTCCTACGATGAATTGGAAAGTTTGACGCGTGATGCTGAACGTGTTTTGCAACTTTTGGAGTTGCCTTACCGTGTTATTGTGCTCTGCACCGGTGATGTGGGATTTTGCAGCGCTAAAACATATGACATTGAAGTTTGGTTGCCTTCTTACAATCGTTATGTCGAAATTTCTAGTTGCAGCAATATGGAAGATTTTCAAGCCAGAAGAGCACAGATTAAATATAAGGAAAACACCCAAGAAAAAGCTAAATTTGTTCACACGTTAAACGGTTCTGGGCTTGCTGTGGGCCGTACTTTTGCCGCAATTTTAGAAAACTACCAAAATAAAGATGGTTCGATAAATATTCCTAAAGTATTGCATAAATATATGGGTTGTGATAAAATAAAATAAACGCAAAATCAACAAAAATTTGTTTTTGGCCTATCTTCTTTATATATAGGAGGTACCTGTATATGAAAATTAAAATACGTTCTTTGTTCTTTGCTTTTATTATTTTAACTTTAAGCACACATACGGCGTTTGCAGATAAATTAAACAACACCTATGTTGGTTCGTGGCTAGATTATGCCCAAAATATCTCAGAAGGAACCGGCTCTCACTCACAGCCATATAAAATATCTAAGCCAGAGCATCTTTCTTATATTGCTAAAAAAGTAAATTCTGGCACTACATTTAAAGGCTGCTATTTTGTTTTATGTAATAATATAGATCTTGGCGGTAAGGAATGGATTGCTATTGGTTCTGCTGGAGAAACGTCTCATTACAAATTTTGTGGTACAATAGATGGCGCTAATATGAGTATATCTAACCTTAAAGTAGACAAGCGTAATCAATCTGCTCAGGGGCTGTTTGGATACATTGAATCCGCAAAAATAAAAAACATTAAACTCTGCAACTGCTCTATTAACGGTAAGTCTGATGTTGGTGGTATAGCGGGATATTCTTATCTTAGTTCTATATCTAACTGTGCTGTGGATGGAATAGTTAACGGGCAAGAAAATGTTGGTGCAATTTGCGGGCGCGTTTATAGAGGAAGTATTAAACAAAGTGCTTCTTTATGTAAAGCAAATGGGATTTTTTATGCTGGTGGAATTGCCGGGAATATATCCAGGGATTCAATAGTAGATGGATGCTATTCACTTGGTGAGGTTTGTGGTTCTGGTTGTATTGGTGGATTGATCGGTATAAATATAAACAGTTTAGTTAAAAATTGCTTTGCGCGCATTAATATTATTAGTAAAACATATTCTAAAACTTATGTTGGTGGTTTAATTGGCAGCAATTGCGGAAAATTAAAAAATAGTTTTTCTGCATCTTTAATAAATTTTGAAGCAGATTTGAATTCTAAAACTTATATCGCTGGCTTGTTAGTTGGCAACAACAGCGGTGTTGTTAAAAAAACATACTATGCTCCTTTAAAAAGCAACTCTAATAAGTTAAAACCAATTGGGCAAGGGAATCGTTCTAACGCCAGTGTAGAACTACAGCTGAATGAAAAAAATACAACAAAACTAATGAACTCTAATAAACTATTCGGTATATGGGGCAAAGATCTTTGGGGCAAAAACTCTAAAACAAACGATGGCCTGCCCTATTTGCTAAATGTGCCCTTAATAAATTGAAGATACCTGGTTTATGTTTACATTAAAAAAATTTCTCCATGTGCAAAAGGAGTTTGTCTATATGGATGGAAATATAAAAAAGAGTGGATTTAAGAATCCACTCTTTTTTAAGTGTTTTGCAAGGCTTCTGCAATTGCTTTAGAAAGTTGGTCTGGGCAAGACGTATTTTTAAACCCACACTCAACTCCAGATAATATGTTCATGATTTCGTTTGCTTTTTTGCCCTCTGTTAACCTACATATACCTTTTAAATTGCCATTGCAACCGCCATGAAACTTACAGTTTTTTAGAATTCCCTCTTCAATATTGAATTCAATTTGAGTTGCGCAAACACCGTGCGTTTTGTATGTATAACGCATATGCCGCCTCCTTTAATCACTTATAAAAGGAAGTAATGCCATATGCCTGGCGCGTTTTATTGCAATTGTTAATTCACGCTGATGATATGCGCAACAGCCTGTTATTCTTCTTGGTACAATTTTAGCGCGCTCTGTTATATATCTCTTTAATTTATTTATATCTTTATAATCTATATAATCAGATTTGTTAACACAAAAATCGCAAACCTTCTTTTTTGCTTTTTTAAAGTTATTTTTTTGTGCTCTTTCCACTCTATATTTCACCTCCGCATATTTTTAGAAATTAAACTCTTAATTTAAAAAGGCAAATCTTCGTCATCATCTAGATCTTTAAAGTCATCAATATTTTCTTCCATTCCTGGCTCTTCT
>JBJEZM010000021.1:0-4855 GCA_051887395.1 Oscillospiraceae bacterium
AACCATTGACTCCAATAATAGCCACAAACTCTCCTGAATTTATTGTTAAATTAATACCATTTAATGCTTGAACCATTTGATTATTGCTGGTTTTATATATGCAATCTAAATTTTCAATTTTTATCATAAGTCATTTCACATCTTTTTTTACATATTATTTCTTGCAACGCAAACCACTCCACAAGGTAAAACTTGCCCAGATGACCGTACAACTATACCAATTTCATCTGTGTTTAAAGATATATTAAATTTTGTTCCAATAGTTAATTTCATCAAATAATCTGCAACTCCCGCAGCTAAACCTCCCGCATAAAGATTAAACATAACAAACGAAAAATTATCACTTAAAATTCCTGTAATTAATTTTAAAAAATCATATATATTGTCTTCTAACCTCCAAATTTCACCGTTTGGTCCTTTCCCATAAGAGGGTGGATCTAAAATAACCGCATCATATTTATTCCCTCTACGAATTTCTCGTTTAACAAACTTCACACAATCATCCACAATCCACCTAATCGGCAAATCACTCAAACCAGCAAGTTCAGCATTTTCTCTTCCCCAACTAACCATTCCCTTTGCGGCATCCACATGGCACACTTCTGCCCCAGAACTCGCTGCCACCAAACTAGCACAGCCTGTATAACCAAATAAATTCAAAACTTTCAGAGTACGCTTTTCACTTTCTATCAGTTTTTTTATTGTTTCCCAATTTGCTGCCTGCTCCGGAAAAATACCCATATGCTTAAAATTCATTGGCTTAACCCAAAACTTTAAATTTTCATATTCCACTATTTGCTTTACGTCTAATGTTTTAAAAAACTCCCATGAGCCTCCACCAGTTTTAGAGCGATTATATTTCGCACTTAACCTTTCCCAAAAAGGAGACACTTTTGGCGTTTTCCATATGCTCTGTGGGTCTGGTCTAACAACATAAAGGTTCCCCCATTTCTCTAAACGTTCACCGCAAGATGCATCGAGTAATTCATAGCCCTGCAGTTTATCCGACGTTTTCAATTAATACCAAACCTTTCTTCAATTAATTCAGCAATGCAATTAGAAGATTCATTCAACAGCTTTTCATCCTTACCTTCCACTAAAATTCTAATCAAAGGCTCCGTTCCAGACGCCCTTACTAAAACCCTTCCAGTATTTCCCAAAGTCTCTTTAATTTTAAAAATGCACTCTTGCACCTCGGTGTTCTGTAAAACCACCTGCTTGTCTTTAACGCACACACTTTTAAAAACTTGCGGGTATTCTTCAAACTGCGGATGCAAATCATCAAAGCTTAACCCTAATTTTTCTATTGCTTCAAGAAATAAACAAGCGGTTAATTGCCCATCACCAGTGCGTGCATCATTCAAACTAATTAAATGCCCAGAATCTTCGCCCCCTAAATACGCACCTATTTCTATCACCTTCTTAAAAATATACCTATCTCCAACATCTGTAGCAACAACATTAAAACCTAATTTTGTTGCTTCTTCAATAAATCCTAAATTACTCATATTAGTTACAACTAGTGTGTTATTCTTCAGCTTTTGTTCTCTCTTTAACATTTTAGCAATCGCTAAAAGTATATGGTCACCACTCAACACACAGCCTTTTTTATCCACAACCAAGCATCTGTCTGCATCGCCATCAAAAGCCAACCCTAAATCGCAGCTGTTATTCAAAACAAAATCTTTTAACATTTCTGTTTTTGTTGACCCACAACCAGCATTAATATTAAAACCATTAGGAGCCTGGTTAAGTATATTAACTTCGGCATTTAATGCACAAAAAATAAATCTGGCAGTTGCACTAGCACTTCCGTTTGCGCAATCTATAGCTATCCTCGGCTTTTTATTTAATGTTTTAAATAAATTCCCTAGCCTTTTTTTTATAAAGTCTATATACTCCACTCTTGTGGTATGGTCGTCATAAATACTGCCAATATCTTTACTCCCTGCATATTCATATTGTTTGCTTTGCATTAATGCTTCTAATTCTAATTCTTCATCGTCATCACATTTTTCTCCACTGAATTTAAAAACTTTTAACCCATTATACTCAAATGAATTATGAGAAGCCGAAATCATAATTCCTCCTTTAAAATTCCCTCTTAAAACAGCAAACGATACCGTAGGTGTTGGTACCACACCAAGTAAGTTAACATCAACCCCTGCATTGCAAAGGCCAGCAGCAACAACTGCTTCCAACATGCTTGAAGAAACACGTGTGTCTCTGCCAATAGCAACCGTTGCATGCCCCCATTTCTTTTTAATCTGTGTACCAACAGCCAAACCAAAATCTAGTGCCATCTGCGAAGATAACCATTGCCCCGCAATGCCCCTAATTCCATCGGTGCCAAATAATCTTGTCAAACTCACCAACTCCACACACAATCTTAATCCGTTCTCGGCCTTTCAAAACCCAAATGTTTATAACACAAGTCTGTAACACACCGGCCTCTCGGTGTTCTAGATAAAAATCCTATCTGCATCAAATACGGTTCATAAACATCTTCAATCGTAACTGTTTCTTCACCAATAGCCGCAGCTAACGTTTCAAGCCCTACTGGCCCTCCGGCATAGTTTCTAATTATCAACTCAAGTATTTTATGGTCTGTTTCGTCTAGCCCTATTTTGTCAATTTCTAATTTCTTCAACGCTTTGTCCGCAATATCTTTTGTAATCACATCAAAATTATCGCACTGAGCAAAGTCTCTTACACGTTTTAAAAGCCGGTTTGCAATTCTAGGTGTTCCACGGCTTCTGGCTGCGATTTCTGTTGCACCTTCTGCATCGCAGGCTATACCTAAAATTTTGCTACTGCGCTGAACAATTTTGGTTAAACTCAAAACATCATAAAGTTCTAATTTAAGCACAACCCCAAATCGATCTCTTAAAGGTGCAGAAAGTTGCCCTGCACGTGTTGTAGCCCCAATCAAGGTGAATTTAGGAAGATCTAATCTGATAGAACGAGCAGATGGCCCTTTGCCAATAATAATATCAAGCCCAAAATCTTCCATTGCCGGGTAAAGAATCTCTTCAATATTGTGCGACATTCTATGTATTTCATCTATAAACAAAACATCATTTTCGCCCAAATTTGTTAAAATAGAGGCCAAATCCCCTGGTCTTTCTATAGCCGGACCAGAAGTTATTCTAATATTAACACCCATCTCATTTGCAACAATGTCAGCCAAGGTTGTTTTTCCTACTCCCGGCGGACCATAAAACAAACAATGGTCCAAGCTTTCTTTACGTTTTTGCGCAGCATTAATAAATATCTTTAAATTGTCTTTTATGCGTTCCTGCCCAATATATTCATCAAGTGTTTTGGGCCGCAGCGAAAACTCTGTTTCTTTATCATCCATTTCTTCTTCATTTTTTGCTGGCTCTACTATTCGGTTTTTAAATTCAAACTCTGGTATATTTTTTTGCATAATCTTCACCTTCTAGCACTCTAGCTTTAATTTGCCTTACTTTTAGCTCAAAGCAAACTCCTAAAGAAATTCAACTTTTTTAAACCATACCTCCTGCTGTCCTTGGGAATAAAAGTACGTCTCTGATGTTAGATATTCCTGTTAAATACATAATCAATCTTTCAAATCCCAACCCAAAACCGGCATGTTTTGCACTGCCAAATCTGCGTAGATCTAAATACCATTCATAATCTGCTTTTTTTAAACCACACTCATTAATCCTGCGTTCTAAAATCTCCAGATTCTCTTCACGTTGGCTACCACCAATAATTTCACCTATCCCCGGCACCAGCATATCCATAGCCGCTACTGTTTTGCCATCGCTATCTAACTTCATATAAAAAGATTTTATCTCTTTAGGATAATGTGTTACAAAAATTGGTCTCTTAAAAACTTGCTCTGCTAAATAACGTTCATGTTCAGTTTGCAAGTCACAACCCCAGCCTACCGGATAGTTAAATTCATGCCCGCTCTTTTTTAAAAGTTCCACAGCTTCTGTGTAAGTAACACGGTCCACATCAGATTCTAACACAAACTGCAAACGTTCAATTAAATTTTTGTCAATAAATTCGTTTAAAAATTCCAATTCTTGGCTGCAATGTTTTAGCACATATTTTATAACATATTTAAGCATATCTTCTGCCAATTCCATATCATCGTTAAGGTCAGCAAAAGCTATTTCCGGCTCAATCATCCAAAACTCTGCAGCATGTTTTGCCGTATTAGAATTTTCTGCTCTAAAAGTTGGACCAAATGTATATATCTTGCCAAAAGCCATCACCATGCACTCACCCTCAAGCTGACCAGAAACCGTCAAATTTGCCGGCTTGCCAAACATATCTTTAGAGTAATCAACTTTATCGTTTTCATCCAAAGGTAAATTGTTAAGGTCCAAAGATGTTACTCTAAACATCTCACCTGCTCCCTCACAATCGCTACCTGTTAAAATTGGTGTATGCACATAAACAAACCCACGCTTATTAAAAAACTTGTGTATTGCATATGCTGCTTTTGATCTCACTCTAAAAACAGCACTCAATGTGTTCGTTCTTGCTCGCAACTGAGGTATTGTTCTTAAAAATTCAAGTGAGTGATGTTTTTTCTGCAACGGGTACGCTTCAGAAGAATGCCCTTCTACTATAACTTTGCTCGCTTTTATTTCACATGGTTGCTTTGCATTTTTAGTTTCTTTTAGCACTCCAATAACCATTAATGCCGCTCCCACATTCTCCTTGGTAACCTCTGTAAAATTATCAATCGCATCAGCTTCTAATACAATTTGTATATTCTTTTGCATAGAACCATCATTTAACTCAATAAAGCCTAAATTCTTGTTCGCCCTAATTGTTTTCACCCAACCACAAACTTTAATTAACTTATTATCAT
>JBJEZM010000022.1:0-4809 GCA_051887395.1 Oscillospiraceae bacterium
TACCATCTGTATCTGATATCGGATGTTTTGTTCTAAACTTTAACATTTTTTTGAATTTTTTTCTAAAAAATATATCTAATTTTTTATTTTTTGATATTTATTTAAAAATAATTTAATATATTTTATAAAAATAGTAAATTATGTTAAAAATATCAAGCTTTTGGATTTCTACCTCTACTGTACCGGCGTGTTTTTTACGCACAAAAAATTATTAACATTTGTTTTAACAAAGCCGCAAACTCCACTTTTTTGTACCTTTTTGAAAAATTAATAATAACTACACCCCAGCACAGCGGGGGTGTAGTTATGTCCTGATTTAAAATTCGCCCCCACTTTTTTTGTATTTTTTTAATTTAGCCAACAAAAGCTCTTGTAAAACAATTCTTGTGATTTTTAAAAAATTAATATCTGCACAGCTTGTACATTTGCAGAACTGCTATCTTCATGATATAATAAAATGGTATAATATAACAAATAATAATTTTAACTAAAGAAAGAAGAGAAATATATGCAAAAAACTAAAGTTGCTGTAATCTTTGGCGGTAATTCACCCGAACATAATGTATCAATAAGCTCCACATATTCGGTGCTCACAAACATTAATTCTGCAAAGTATCAAATAATTCCAGTAGGTATTACTAAAGCCGGTGATTGGTATCATTACTCTGGAGATTACGAAAAAATTTGTGACGGTAGTTGGGAACGTGATGAACTTAACGTTCACAAATTAATATTTTCTCCTAATTTTTCCTTTCCTTGCTTTTATGAATACATTAACAGTAAATGGGAGATATTAACCGTCGACTTAGTCTTTCCAATTTTGCACGGTAAAAACGGTGAAGACGGTTCTTTGCAAGGAATGTTTGAACTTGCCGGGATCCCCATTGTGGGTTGTAATACTCTCTCTTCTGCTCTTTGCATGGATAAACACCGAGCACATCAACTGGTAGCTTACCATGGTATTGCAGTGCCTAAAGCTATTACTATAAATAAAAAATGTGTGCCAGATATCTCTGGCCTTGGTTTACCAGTGTTTGTTAAACCAGTACGTGCCGGCTCATCTTTTGGTATCAGCAAAGTTACAAAACATAAAGATTTGGCACCCGCTATAGATTCCGCCTTTAAATATGATTCTGACGTGATTATTGAAGAGGCTATAAATGGCTTTGAAGTGGGTTGCGCAATTTTCGGTAAAGATGACCTTACCGTTGGGCGAGTTGATGAAATTGAAACTCAAAATGGTTTTTTTGATTACGAAGAAAAATATACACTTAAAACAGCCAAAATTCATGTGCCTGCAAGAATAGATGCCGCAACAGAGAAAGAAATTCAAGAAACTGCAAAAAAAATATATAAAATACTTAGCTGCTCCGGTTTTGCAAGAATAGATATGTTCTTGACACCAGAAAATAAAATAGTATTTAACGAAACAAACACCATTCCCGGGCTAACTTCGCACAGTCAGTTCCCTAGAATGATGAAGGCAATTGGGCTTTCTTTTGCAGAAGTGTTAGATAAATTATTGGAGTTATATTTATGAACATAAAAATACAAGAACAAGATATTTATCACGGCAACCTTATTTTAGTAAATCAAGAAAAACCTCTACATTTTAATAACATTGCAGATCTAACTCCCATTTCTTTTTTACAGTCAAATATCATTTAAAACAAAGTGCTGTTAATGCATGAAATTCTGTTTTGCAAAAAATTAATGCGCAAAACGATATCGTTCTATAGCTGAACAAACTCAAATATTTGACGATTCTTTAAAAGAAAATGTGGCAGAATTTACACAAAAATTTGTTGCAAGGCCAGGTTGTAGCGAACATCAAACAAGTTTAGCTATAGATTTAGGACAAAATATTCCACCACACCAATAGATTTTATATTTTATACGACCAAATTTTCCTTATTACAGCGTCTGCAATAAATTTAGAACTATTGCGCCTAATTACGGTTTTGTAGAGCGGTACGGAAAAACATTACAAAATTTGCCCACAAACCTTGGCACTTTAGGTATGTTGGTGTACCACATTCGCAAATAACGTGTTCTAAAAACCTTTTTTTTGGGGGGGAATATATTTTATTTCAAAAGATTTCAACAATAATAAACTTGTTTACACCGCAAACCAAGCTAAGTTTGAAATTTATTATATACCATATCGATTGCAATGAAGATTTAATATATCAAATTGATGGTTTTATTATAACTAATTGGAAGTGAATATTATGAGAAAATCTAAAAACTATTTTGGAATAGATATGTTTAGATTATTGGCCGCACTTTTGGTTGTGGCTGTGCATACATCTCCACTTTATTCAATAAACCTCTTTGCAGATTTTCTGCTCACTAGAATTTTAGCAAGGCTCGCAGTCCCGTTCTTTTTTGCAACGTCTGGCTTTTTTTTAGTAAAACGCTATTCAAAAGATACAGTTAAGCTCCAGATATTTATTAAAAAAACAATTAAAATTTATGCTGTTTCTATCTTGATATATCTGCCGTTAAACATATACGCCGGCTACTTTTCTAAAGAATTATTACTCCCGCGAATTATTCAAGATATTGTATTTAACGGTACTTTTTATCACTTATGGTACCTGCCCGCATCAATTTTTGGTGCTGCAATAACTTGGTTTTTAATTAAAAAATTAGATTATAAAAAATCATTTTGTATTGTGGCTCTTTTATATCTAATTGGTCTTTTTGGCGATAGTTATTATGGTATTGCCGAGCAATTTTACACAACCAGAGAATTTTACAATCTGCTGTTTCAAATTATGTATTACACTAGAAACGGTTTGTTCTTTGCGCCAATATTCTTTTGGCTTGGCAGCTTTATTGCAAGCAAACAAAGCAACCTTTCTGTTTTAAAAAACACTTTTGGTTTTTGTGTGAACTTGCTGCTAGTGACTACAGAAGCCATAGCCTTGCATCGTTTTAACCTGCCTCGACACGACAGTATGTATATTTTTTTAGTCCCCTGCATATTTTTTTTGTTCAATATCCTTTTGGAGCTAAAAGGCAAACGTATTGCCCTGGCTAGAGATCTTTCTTTAATAATCTATATTATTCACCCTTTTATGATTGTTTTGGTAAGATTATGCGCTCATATTTTAAAACTTGAAAGGTTATTTGTAGAAAACAGCATTGTGCATTATCTTTTAGTCTGCGCTGCATCATTAGTTTTTGGCTTACTTTTTGTTAACACCATATGCAAGTATACAAAGAATCAGGCTGTAAAACCTCAGCAAAAATGCCGAGCTTGGATAGAGCTTAATTTAGATAACCTAACACATAATTTAAACGAGGTTAAAAAGGCTCTGCCTGCTGATTGCCAGGTAATGGCAGTGGTTAAAGCCAAAGCATATGGGCACAGAATTTTCGAGTTTTCTACCCATCTAGAGGCTTTGGGAGTTAAATCTTTTGCTGTAGCTACAATTGATGAGGCAATTTTATTACGAAGATTCGGCATAAATAGTGAGATATTAATTTTGGGCTACACAGATGTTAGACGTGCCGCAGATTTAAAAAGATATAATCTTTTGCAGACTATAATTGATTTCGATTATGCAAAAACTTTAAATCAACAAAATATACCTGTTAAAGCACATCTTAAAATAGATACCGGCATGCATCGCCTGGGCGTGAATTTTAATGATTTAACTCATATAAAAGATATATTTTCTTTTAAAAACATCAAAATTTTAGGAATATATTCTCATTTCAGTTCTTCTGAAACTTTAGCCGCCGAAGATGTTGCATTTACTCAGCTACAGTTAAATAGATTTTATTCTGTGCTAAACTTTCTTAAACAAAACAATATTCCTCTACCTAAAACACATATTCAAAGTACTTATGGCTTGCTTAATTACCCACAAATTGAATGCAACTATGTTAGGTTAGGACTAGCGCTTTATGGCATTTTAAGCTTGCCAGATGATAAAACTAAACTACAACTAAATTTAAAGCCTGTGCTTTCACTTAAATCTAAGGTTGTGCTTTTGCGAGATGTTGCTAAAGATGAAGCCGTTGGCTACGATAGAACATTTATTACCGAGCGTGATACAAAACTTGCTATGCTGCCAATTGGTTATGCAGATGGCTTGCCCAGAAATCTTGCAGGTTGTGTGTTAATGAACGGTTTGCTCGCCCCAATAGTGGGCCGAATTTGCATGGATCAGCTATCCGTTGATGTAACAGATATTCCAAATGTTGCTGTGGGTGATGAAGTGGAAATAATATCATTTAAATCTGAGTCTAACCTTTTGGCTCCGCAAATAGCCAAGCAGTGTGGTAGTATTAGCAATGAACTTTTAAGTAGGCTGGGAATGCGTCTTGATGTTCTAACTGTTTAATGATTCCATGTGGAATAACCGGGAAGAGGAGATTAAGTTAATGAGAAAATTTTGGTATATAATACGCTGCATTAAAGAGATGAACTTTAAAAACATGCTAGAAAGAGTAAATAAAGTGCATCAAAAATCTAAAAAGCCTAAAATAGTTATATTTTTAGATATGGTTTGGTGCGGGTTAAGGTATGGTGCCGGATACAAAGACTATGAATTAAATGAATGGTGGACTTTAAACTATAAACAGCGCAAAACATATGTTACCCGTGCTATAAATAACAAACTGGTTTCTAAATTAAATAACCCACAATATACCCACCTGCTAGAAAATAAAGTAGAATTTAACCAGATGTTTGATAAATTTTTAAGCCGTAAATGGCTTAATCTTGCAACTGCCTCTTCTGAAAATTTTGAAGATTTTATGGCCGAGTTAGATGAAATTATTGCCAAACCAATT
>JBJEZM010000023.1:0-19030 GCA_051887395.1 Oscillospiraceae bacterium
TTTTAGTGTGGTAATGACCTTTGCAACCTCCTTAGGGACTTTGACCTTTTGCGCACCATTTATTTTTGTAATTTTTTTAGCGGTTTTTTCAATAATATCTACATCGTGCAAGCTAACTTTAAATGAATCTGGCAATGGGTTCTCTTGCATTAGTTTTCTAAATAATTCGCCTTCGTTATCTAGCCTTTTTAGTTGTTTTTCTAGTGCGCTTGCTTTAGATACAAATTCATAACTTGCCACATTTTTTATCTTCTTTAATTTTGCTGCAACGCTTCTAGCCATACCATCGTCTACAAACACAACCAGTTCGTTTTGTTTTTCTACGCCATGAGCAAAAGCTCGCATGTTATATGAAAACAGCGAAGCTGCTCCAATTAACAAAAAGCAAACCGCCAAAACTCCCGCAGAAGCCACAGACATAAGCCTATTAAGCCAAAGATTACGCAGCCCCTGCCTAATAAGGTACCAAATATTATTTAATTTCATTTCTTTCCCAAACTCCAATCTTCGCCGTTTGAATCTGATGTGATCTCGCCTTTTTCTATTGTTATTACTCTATTGCCAAACTTTCTTACCAAATTGTGTTCATGCGAAACAACCACAACAGTAGGCCCACATTTATTGATTTCACCCAGTAATTCCATCACGTTCTCTGAAAGTTCTGGGTCAATATTTCCTGTTGGTTCATCTGCAATAATAATAGATGGATTGTTAACAAGCGCCCTGGCTAAAGCTACCCTCTGTTGTTCCCCACCGGATATTTGGCCGGGATAGCTTTTAGCTTTTGGCAAAAGGCCAACAAGACCCAAAATATAAGGTACTCTATGCCTAATATCTTTGCCTGTTGCTCCTGTTACTCTAAGTGCAAATGCAACGTTATCGTAAACTGTCATCTGGTTAATGAGTCTAAAATCTTGAAACACCACGCCCAAAGAACGTCTATATTTTGATATCTTGTTTCCTCTTATTTTACTAAGGTTATAGCCGTTAACCTCTATATTGCCGTTGGTGGCTTTTTCTTCGCGCATAACAAGCTTCATTAGTGTGCTTTTGCCTGCGCCAGATGGCCCTACCACAAATACAAATTCACCCTGTTCAATTGAAAAGCTAACGTTGTTGAGCGCTTTTGTTCCATTTTTGTACTCTTTGGACACATTTGAAAATAGAATCATTTCTTCTCCTCCGAATTGCTCTTTTATGTTTCAATTCCTATTAATTTAAGCTTTGCATTCCGGTTTTTTAAAACTTGCTCTTAGTTGAAACTAAATATTTTTTGACCATTAGTGCCACCTTAAACACTATAGCCTGTTCAAATTCCCTTAAATCTAGTCCTGTAATCTTTTTAATTTTCTCTAATCTATATACCAGTGTGTTACGGTGCACAAACAAATTACGCGCTGTTTCTGAAACGTTTAGATTGTTTTCGAAAAACTTTTGGATTGTAAATAACGTTTCATGTTCTAAGCTATCTATTGAGCCTTTTTTAAACACTTCTTTTAAAAACATCTCGCACAAAGTTGGCGGCAGCTGGTAAACCAAGCGTGCTATACCCAAGTTATCGTAGCGCACAATTGGTTTTTCGGTGTCGAAAACCTTGCCGATATCTATTGCTACCTGTGCTTCACGGAATGATCTTGCTATCTCTTTAATTCCGCCAACCACGGTGCCGATACCCACTACTACCTTTGTATAAAACTCACTGCTTAACGTATCTACAATAGACCTTGCCAGCTTTTCAAAGTCTTTTGCATCGATATCTGGTTTTATCTCTTTTACTATTACAATCTCTGACTCACTTATATTGAAAATAAAGTCCTTTTGGCGTTCTGGGAAGATGTTTATTAAAATATCGTAAACAGAAATCTCTGTTGGGGTTAGCACTTTTACTATAAATACTACCCTTTGAACATCTGAATTAAAATGCAATTCCCTAGATTTTACGTATACATCACCAGGTAAAATGTTATCTAGCACCACATTCTTTAAAAAGCTGATTTTATCGTATTTTTCGTCATAATAATACTTGATGTTTTCTAGCGCTATAGATATCATATTGCAATATCTTTGTGCAATATCATCCCCCCCTTTGGCAAACACCACATATTCACACTTTGATTTTTTTAACGCAAATGGCTTATATGTATAGTTATCTGCCACAACAATATCACAAGATTCTAAAAGTTCGCTAGTTACATGTTTGTTGGGTTCTCCTAATCTGTCTACATCACTGCAGGCTATTATTATTCCATCTGAATCTATTACTCCTACTGTGCGATCTATAACATCTTTCATCTGGTATATTACACCCTGAAACAATTTGTTAGACATTAATTAAGCACTCCTTTTAAATAATTTTGTTGTTTTTATAAAGCTAACAAAAACCAGTAACATATATTATACAACTTTTTTCACTTCTATGCAACATCCTATAACATTTTTTATCGTAATTACTTTTTAGTTTGTTAAGTCGGGTTGAGGCTGCATTTAAAAACCGCAAAAAAATTCTTGCAGCTAAACGCCACAAGAATTTTTTATAACCAATTTTAGATTATCTGGTTTCACGTAATTTAAGATGTGTTCTATTCCCTCATTTGTTTTTTTCGTACTTAAAACCACATACTATAAGATCGCTAAACTGGCCTTTTTTATGATTTATTGAAACTCTATCGTTAATACCAACATCAATGAATTGCGGCACAACAATATTTACTAAAAAACCTAATTTGTTTTTGCTTTTGAGGTAGGCCTCTTCTTCTGTCAGTTTATCTTGTTTGCTAGCAAATTTTGATTCAAAATACTTTTTTCTAAAAATTTCATGGCTTGTTGCTTTAAGATCTGGTACGCATAGCTGATAGTCGCAACCATACTTTACAAATGCCTGAGAAACACTTTGTTCACGTCTATTTAAGACATTTATATCACAAAATGACTGTTCTTTACTGCTATTTGAAAATTTTATAGTTTTAGCAGAATTTCTGCCATTTACTTCAATTACTCCATTTAAAAGTACATACGGTTCCCGCAATCCTACAAGCTTACAAAATGTAGAAAGCACATCCCATTCACTCATTCCTCGTTTGACTAAAAAGTTGCTAATTGTTTTATTTTGCGGTGAATTTATCTGCAAAAAACCATATGGCTTTATATGCCTTTCAAAAAGATCACTTAAACTTAATCGGCTATAAAGTTGCGGTCTGGCTTGGTTATCTAGCAGCAACGCCGCCTTGCTTCGCGCTATTAGTTTGGACTCGAAATATGTTCCACGCATACCTGTTATTTGTTCGTCGATAATGCCTGTGAAAAATAATTCGCCATCTATTTTGACCTCTAATGTTACTGATTCTGGTATTAATTTATCGGTTAGTACTTCTATAACTAACAAATCCGCCGTACATCTTCATCTGACCAAAATTGAAAAGATATTATGTATAGTATCTTTAAAACTACATTGTCGATTGTTCGAAGAAATACTTCTATCATAACGTTAACTCTTCCTTACTTTGTAATTTATTCCTCTTTTTTAGCAGATCCGGATTGTTCTTAAAAATTCGGTCGAGTCCTACTTTGTTTTTTAGTGCAATTTGTTTTAATGTATCGTCAGGTTGAAGTGTGTATTGTTTCTTTACCTGGTCCTCTTTTAGCATGTCTTCCATAAATTCAAAGGAATAGTTTATTTTTTTATGTTTGCCGTCCCCATTCATCTCTAGTTTGGAAAAATAACTAAAAAACATCTCGCCGTTTGGTAAAATTAGCGGCTTTGATTCTTGGCTAAGGTCAAAAAGTGCTACTAATCTTTCAAATTCATTTATAGCATCTTCTCCAATAAGCACAGATTCTCCGCACACAATTCTAGCTGACTTCCCTATGTTTTGTGCAAGACTTCCCACACCTGGCACGCAAACCACATTTATATCTTTGCTATATACTATATATTAAATTCAATTTTGTAGGATTCTCTATAAACACAAAATCTCCAAACCGCATCTTCATTTATTTTTGCCTCCCTCTTTAATTTTTTGCTACTTTTAATTAATATTTCCGCTTTGTCTTCTTGTTTGAATAAGAATCAGATCGGATAAATGCTGCCGTTCACCGTTATCTACGATATTCCAATTTGCACACTCATGTTCTATAAAGTTTATACCCTTTTCCATTTGAAATCGCTCCCCTCTATATTTTGAAATTTTAACTCGTGAGTCTTTAACTCCTTCTCTAGCAAAACTGCAGCTTGCAATGTAACTATTTTATGCTCTATACCAATTTTTAAGTCTTTATAGCGCACGTTATCGAAATTATTTAAGGCTTCTTTTCCTATTTTGCTGAATTTTATCTTCAGCAGTTCCATATCATCTGTATTGAAATCTAAATTAGGCAGCTCACTGCCTAATTTTTTATTAAGTTCAAAACTGCCTTCGGGTAGCAGTATTACTATGTAGATGTTATTTATAATTGTTTCAATATCCATCATTTATTTTTATTCCACCTTTAATCTACAAGATATCAATTTTATTCGTTTTAGCCTTTTATTTATAAAATCATTCTCTAATTCAAGCAAGGCACAATTATAAAAGATATATACTTTGTCCGCTTTCTGCGTCTGCACTGAAATATTTTTACCCTCTTTTAGCAACCAGCAAAAATCTTCCACATAAACATCTTCTAGTTCTAACTGGAATTCTGGCTTTTCACTAGTAATTTTAGTCTGCAGCTCATCAAATTCCTCAATTTTATCTATTTTATAATTTGTGACTAATTTGCAGATTCGACCTCTGCCTATTATTTTCTCTGAATCTAACAAACTAACTGTTAAATTATTTATGTTTTCAGAGAACAAATCCGCTTTTGCTATTAATAGTTTGCAAATTAATTTTTGTTCAATAATACTCGGCTCTAAATATTGTGTTTTTTCTGTTTTTATTCCGCTACAAATAAAGCCTCCTTGCTCCTCAAAACCTTTAGCTGCCGCCCATGTATATTTGGCAAGCATATTTTTTTGCTTAAGAGGGATTTTAATAGAAACATTTATATCTAATTCACAATCAACTGCATTTGTTTGAATATTAGATAAATTAACCGTTAATTTTGGTTTTTTAAAAGCTGTTATTGGAATAAAACTCGCAGCTTCAACAATCACAACCTAATTCTTTTTTTAGGTTAAAAATTATTTTTTTCTAATCTCCTCAAAGTTCATAAACACTCCTCTTTTCTGCAAACTATTTTATGGTACAGCACCGCCTCTTTTAATGTATGCTCTGCTACATTTAAGACTATATATTTTTCGTTATTTGTGAATATATGTCCTGATCTTTTAAACTCATTGCCTAAACTTTCTGTGCCTACAAATAAAGTGTGTATTCCGTGGAATCTAAGGGTCCAATGTCTGAGTTTTTTAATGAATCTTTTGTTTGCTGATAATTGCATATTTAGGAACTTCATCTAGCATTCCTTGGTAAAAAAGATAACATTTTACGCCAAATTTTTTTAAAAAAAGATCTAACATATTTTTTATATCCATCCCTATAAGCTCTCCTATAAAATTTTTAGCGCTAATTAATTACACACTAATAAACTCAACAAATTTTGCTCGCATATATTTTCTGATTGCTTTATAATAGTAATCTTTAAGTTTTTGTGCCGCTTGTATCCATTTTTCTCCGTTATATTGAACACTAACATCACCCACTTTAACCGCTTGAGCTTGTTTTTGTGCCGTAATTAAAGCGTATTGATAGTACATGATTGCCACACACAACATCAAAAGACTATGCTCGCCATCTTTTATAGCCACCCCTGGTCTTAAATTACTCTCTACTTGTTCAATTGCTGCCTTGCCCAATTTTTCTATAAGTTCTTTACCCTCTGTTGCTAATTCGTTGCTTAAAATAATTTTTAAATATTTGTATCAACTCTTCTAGTTTTAGCATAATTTAACTCGCCCTTTCTTTATATTTGCTAATTTATAAGTTTATAAATTAAAAATGTCGCGTAAAATTCCGCAACACATATTTTTATAAAAAAATACCCCCTTTTATAAAGGGGAGGTACTAAACATAAAATTTAGAGGGGAGTTGCAGATTTAGCAAAAATAAAAATAAATAAAGAAATAAAAAAGTAGAAAACATGAAACTAAGTCTGCAATTGTGACGAAAACCCTTTTTTTAAACCTTAGATAGAAAACAGCTAATACCTCAACTTAGAGGGTGTAAGCAAGCAGATTTTAGATTTATTGGTGAAATATTATATTAATAAATTTTTAAAATTAGAATTATGTAATAAATAAAATTGAATTGATATATCTATTTCCAATATTCTCTGTTGCTGTGTTTTTATTATAAACTATATATCTAAAAAAGTCAATTGACTTTTTAATCAACTTTCGGCTATTTTTGAATAATATTTTGTGCATTTTGTATGTGTATTGTGTTGTTCTATAAATGTCTGATTTTGAAATTGTTGCTTTAATGTCCATACTTGTTAAATTGCATCTCATCCTATTGCCATTTCTTTATATATTTGTTCTAAAATTTCGGCGCATATCGCATATAACAAGTTCCGAATGGTTTTTTGGGTATTCTTGAAATTAAATGTAAATTTAAAGGTTTAATAATTTTCTCTATTTGTTCTAAAAATTCTAATTTAACATTCATCTCTTTAGCTCTCCTTTCGTGTTTTCATCCACTCTTTAAAAGCAGTTACCATTCTTGTTCTATAACTTTCATCTGTTTCTAATGCGTATCCTTCTTCAAAATCTGTGATGTTTATAACATCAGCTACTCCTTCTGTCTCTTCGCACAACTCCAGTTCTGTGCTTACATGTAAATTATAATCTTCCGATTCTTTCTCCGCTTGCACTTTAACTTCGGCAAAATTTTTCTCTTTTTCTATTTTTACTTATTCAATCGTTCCAAATCTCAAATCATAAGCACCCGGCAAGGTTAGCCATATGCCTTTAGGAATAATTAATTCATCTTCTATTCCTTCGGCCTTAAATATTCTTATCATGCCTGTTGACTTTTTAGAATCTCTAGTAAAATTTAAATCCTTTCCAAATTCATCAAGCGCTTTGCCTATTGCTGTAAGCAAGTTTGTATCTTTTTGTTCTAATGTTAGTTTATCTTTAAATTTAACTATTGCATCTGCTAGCACCCGTAGTCTAATTCCTGTTTCACTCGCCTCGCTTACATAATGGCCACAAATTTCAAAATATCTTTTTTTCATTATTTCAAGTAAATCTTCATAACTCATAGTTTATCCTCCACATTATCCATTTTAGTTTTATTTGCATTCATTGCTTACCACACCACTTCCCTATGCACACATCGCCCAGTTTTGTCGCCAAAACTAAAACACTGTCTCCAACAGAAAGCATTTTAAAATGTTCAGCAGGACCTAAAACCATCGTGTCATTTGGTGCTACAGAACGTTCTGTTGTAATAAAACCATCCTTTATATCCACAATTTTTGTCCAAGCAATATCTTCATTTTTAAATTTTTGCAACTGCTGATCAACAATCCATAAATTAATCATCTCCTATGTTTATTAAAACAACAAGTCCAGCTAAACGTTGTTTTATAAAACTCTAGCAAAAAAATTATTGCATTGCCTATATTTATGCAACCGCCTAAAAAGTTCATAATATGTTCATACTTGCCTCTTGATTGCATAATTAAAATATATTATAATATTGATATATTTTTTATTGTTTGTTGAAAAAATTATTTGAAATGCTTATATCTCAGAATGAAGCACTCTTGTGAGTCAACTTAATAATTTAAATACTTATAATCTTTACTTTGCAAAAACTACGTGTAATAAACCATATTCTTCTAATGATGAATATATAAAAGATATTTCTGCACTCATGGATATGTATGTAGAAATCGCATAAATCTTCGTAAGCAAAACCAACTTACTATTAAAAATAAAAGTGCTCTGCATTCGTTCTCTTTTAAAGGGATAGTTATAACAGACGAAGAAATAGATAACATTATAAAAAGTTCTCACATAAATAATCAAAATGAGATTATTGATTCTAATATAGCCAAAAACCTTGAACAGGCGCGGGCACATATAAACAGCCGGGCAGCTGCATCGTAAGGTGCTTATTTGCCGATGCATACATTTTTTAATAAATTTAAGCTCTCTATTTTTGAAAAACTTTGTGTTATTACTGCTCTTAGTGTAGAAATAAACCGCAAATATGGACGTCTTTTTTCTTATATTCAAGATAACACCAATGTAAAATTCCAACTTATAGTCTGGTGTTAGCGTTCCCGCTTCTTTCGGGCCAAATAAGCAATCCAGAGGTATACAGCATTTTAAATCACACGTTGCTTTCTTCTATGTTTACAAATGTAATTGGTGATTTTAATCGTGTGACTTTAACCATCGAACTTTCTTTGCGCAGGTGCGTGGTTAGCTTATTTTTAGGAGTTCGCAGTGAAGAGTTATATATGAAAAAATTGGGTTATAGTTACTGGCCCAATTCTTCAAGTTCCGAAGAGTTAGAAGGGTTAGTTATTGGGCGCAAGTTTAACCAAGAGTTAACCTTTACCATAAAAAAATTGTTAAATAGCCAAGTAAAAAATCAGTTCGTTCACATATACGGTGAAGAAGGTGTTGATAAACGGCTACATGTTAAGCATTTGGCATATAATTTGGGATTGCCTGTAATTTTTGCTAATTTTGCTTATCTGCTTAGTATAGATCATTGAAAAAGCTATATATTTTGCAGAAACACTTGCTTTAGAAGGTATTTTAAACAATAAAATTATATGTTTATATAATGCCGAGCTTGCTGAATCTGAAATGGGTAACTTTAGTTTAATTATGGATGAGCTCCTTACGCATAATAATTTGGTCTTAGTTCTAAATAAAGCTCCTAAATTCCCAATCTCTAAACTAGCACGTCACCAACCTTTTTTAGATATAGAAGTAAAACCGCTTAACATGGCAGACACTTTAAAAATTTGGCAATCACTAGCTCTAAAATATAAAATTCAAAGTGGTTTAGATTTTCAAAATGTTGCTAACAAACTCAATTACACTCCTGAGCAAATTAAAAATATTTTGCTTAAGTCTAGTATTATATCCAACACAGAGAATGAGCAGATAACGCAAGAAACTTTAACTGATACCTGCAAAACATTCTCTATTCATAATTTGGAACGTAAAGCTACCTTAATAAACTGCAAATATACTTTTGACGATCTTGTTATAGATGAAAGCCAAAATAAGATCTTAATTAGTACTTGCAATTATATAAAATATAAGGATGTTGTGTACGAAAAATGGAATTTTAGCTCCAAAGTTGCTTATGGGCGTGGGCTCAGTATAATTTTCTACGGTCCACCAGGCACCGGTAAAACTATGAGCACACAGGTAATGGCTAACGAACTGAGTTTGCAGCTATATAAAGTAGATGTTTCACAGATAATGAATAAATATGTTGGCGAAACTGAAAAAAATCTTAATGATATCTTTGGTGAAGCTAAAACCAACAACGCAATCCTTTTATTCGATGAGGCCGATTCACTATTCGGGAAACGCACCGATGTTAAAAATTCTAACGATAAATTTTCTAATAGTGAAATCTCCTTTTTGCTCCAAAAAATGGAAGAATATAACGGCGTTTCTATATTAACCACCAATAAGTTTAACCATTTTGACGATGCGTTTGGGCGCAGGATAAAATTTATGGTAAACTTCCCTGCTCCAACTGTTGCAATGCGCAAATTATTGTGGCAAAAGATATTTCCTAAAAGTTCACTACTTGGTAGTGACTTTGACCCTACTGTTCTTGCTGAACGATTCGACCTGACTGGCAGCAGTATAAAAGCAATAGCCGTTCAAGCTGCTTACTCTGCCTCTGCAGAAGCTAGTGAAATTTCAATGAACCATATTTTAGATGCTGTTAAATACGAATATCAAAAACTTGGCAAGGTCTCTTCTGATCAAGACTTTAATTTATTTTAAGGTTGTGGTGTAAGTGAATAATTGATTTTCTTTTATAAAAAAACTATTGGCATCTAATATAAATAAACCATCTAAAGCACAGTAACAAAAATTAGATGAAATTTCTGACAGTGAATATAAATGCATTCAGATTATTTTAAACAGATGTAAAAATTGGAACAATAGCGATTATATTCATTATATAAAATTTATTGAACAGAATGCTAAAAAGAAAAAGTTTTAAAAATTTGATTTTTAATGTTTTAAATGTGTAAGTAATCGAGTATTTAGCTCGAAATAAACAAAAAACGAAAGAAGGGACTTTTAATGGGTTTGTGGAATGAAGCAAAAAGCACAGGTAAATCACTTTTAAACAAAGCAACAGCAGATGGCGGCCGTTTGTTTGGTAGTATTAAATCTAGAGGTAAAGGCTCTTTAGGTTATTTAAAGCAGCAAGGAAAAGGACTCCTTGACGAAGTTAAAGGTCTTTTAGAGGAAGCAAAAAACAGTGACCTCAGCAAACAACTAAAACAACTAATGAGCTTGTTGCAAGGCTAACTAAACTTTATTTTTATTCCATGTTAATTTGTTTTTAAAAATTAATTAAACTGAGGCTTTCAGAATCTAACTGAAAACCTCTAAGTTTATAAGCCTCTGTAAATAAAATTCATATTTACCTGCCACATAAACTTTATTAAAATAATATGTTTTCTTGCATTAATCAACATACTGTGTTATAATTAGCTTATCATATATTAAATTAAAAAACACATATAACAAATCTTCAAAGGAGGTTTTGTAGATTTGGAATCGTTTTTAATAAACGGTGCTAAAACACTAGTTGGTAATGTAAATATAAGTGGTGCAAAAAATGCAGCTGTAGCAATTATTCCAGCTGCATTACTTTCAGATACTCCTTGTGTATTAGAAAATATACCAAATATTAAAGATGTTCAAATACAGTTAGAAATTCTTCAAAATATTGGCGCTAAAGTAAGCAAACTAGATAAAAATACAATACAGATCGACCCATCTAACATCTCCTGCTTTACCATTTCATATGAAGCTGCTAAAAAAATCCGCGCTTCTTACTATTTTTTAGGTGCTCTGTTGGGCCGTTTTAATCACGCCTCTATTGCAATGCCTGGCGGTTGCAACCTTGGTGCTAGACCCATTGATCAGCATATAAAAGGTTTTGAAGCATTGGGTGCTAAAATTGAGCTAGAGCACGGTATGGTTAAAGCTCATGCAGAAAAACTTGTTGGTAGAAATTTGTATTTTGATGTTGTTTCTGTTGGGGCAACAATTAACGTTATGCTTGCAGCTGTTAAAGCTAATGGTACAACCGTTTTAGAAAATGCCGCAAAAGAACCTCATGTGGTTGACGTTGCTAACTTTTTAAATTCTTTGGGGGCTGATATTTTTGGTGCTGGAACTGATATTATTAAAATAAAAGGAGTAAAGCATCTTTCTGGTCGTCAATATTCAATAATTCCAGATCAAATTGAAGCTGGCACGTTTATGCTTTGCGCCATGGCCACTCACGGTAATATAACTATAAAAAATGTTACTCCTAAACACCTTTTTGCTATAACAGAAAAAATAAAAAATTGCGGTGCTATAGTTACAGAGTTTGATGATGCTGTTAAGGTGCAAATGCCAAACAGGCCAATTAGTACTAAAGTAAAAACAATGCCGTACCCTGGCTTTCCAACAGATATGCAACCTCAAATAGTTGCTATGCTCTCTTTAGCTAATGGCACCAGTATTGTTACCGAAGGCGTTTGGGAAAATCGTTTTAAATATATAAATGAACTCTCTCGGCTTGGAGCTAAACTTCAGGTTAATGGCCGCACTGTTATTGTTGAAGGTGTGGAATCTTTAAATGCCGCCCCAGTAAAAGCTACAGATTTGCGGGCTGGTGCTGCATTGTTAATTGCTGCTCTTGCCGCCAAAGGTACTACAGAAATTGAAGATATCTACCATGTTGAACGCGGCTACGATAATGTTGTAGAGAAACTAAAAAAACTTGGAGCAGATATCTTAAAAATTAATAAATAATAAATTAGAGAGGGTATTTTTGTGAGTAAACAGCTTAATTTGTTAATAATCTCCTCGTGTGTTCTGCTTGCTGGCTGCGCAAATTCTAATAATACTTCAAATTCTAAGCAACCGGTAACAGCACAAATTCAAAGTAATATTAGTGAATCTGAAATAGAAAAAGGTGGTGAAATTTTTTTAATGCAATTTTCGGAATTGAAAGAAGGCGATACAATCGCCACAATACAAACAAGTTTAGGTAATATTACTATTCGGCTCTTCCCTGAATATGCCCCGAAAGCTTGTGAAAATTTTACTAGTCTTGCAAAGAATGGTTACTACAATGGTATAACTTTCCATCGTGTGATTGATGATTTTATGATCCAAGCTGGAGATCCAACTGCCACCGGTGCAGGCGGAGAAAGTATTTGGAACAAGCCCTTTGAAGATGAGTTTACTCCCAATTTGCGAAATTTTCGTGGTGCACTCTCTATGGCAAACTGTGGCCCTAATACAAACGGTAGCCAGTTTTTTATTGTTCAAGCCGATAAAAAAGCTACTGAAAACATCGCAAATTCTCCTTTTTCACAAACTATACCCGCTAAAACGCTTGAAAAATATATTGAAGTTGGCGGCACCCCTTGGCTAGATGATCACCATACCGTTTTTGGTCAAGTTATTGATGGGTTAGATATTGTAGATAAAATAGCTGCTGTAAAAACCGATGCAAATAGTAAACCGATTGATGACGTTACAATAGAAAAAATCGAAATTAGTATCTACACTAAAAGCTAACTTTACGGAGGTAGTCTATGGATAAACTCAATTTAAATGTATCACACATCCATTTGATTGGTATAGGCGGCTCTGGCATGTACCCCATTGTGCAGATTTTACGCGGCTTAAATTACAATATATCTGGTTCTGACGTTGAAGATGGAGCTACTCTTAACCGCGTTCGTAACCTTGGAGTAAAAGTGTATATTGAGCAATCACCCAACAATTTAGAAGGTGCAGAACTAGTTATTTACAGTGCTGCTATAGCAAAAGAAAATCCAGAACTACAAGCAGCTATTCAAAAACAGCTAAAACTCTTTACCCGTGCAGAATTTTTAGGATTAATTTCACGTCAATATAAAAAAAGCATCTGTATTTCTGGTACTCACGGAAAAACAACAACATCTGCCCTTTTAACACAAATTTTACTAAAAACTGGGCATAACCCCGGTGTTGTTGTTGGCGGCGTGCTGCCTCTTATTAACGGCAGCGGTTGTGTGGGAGATTTAAATACATTTGTTTGTGAAGCCTGTGAATTTTCTAATACATTTTTAAATTTAAATTCTAATATAAGTGTTGTGCTCAATATCGATAACGATCACCTAGAATTTTTTGGCTCTATGGATAACCTAATAGCTTCTTTTAAACAATTTTGCAAACAAACTAAAAACCTTATCATTTATAACGGTGACGATAAAAATACAAGAACCGCCGTTTCCGATGTCGCAATTTCCAAAATATCATTTGGTCTAAATGAAGATGATGATTATTACGCTAAAAATATCACCGAGTCTGGTTTTAGTAAAACTTCATTCGAATTGTTCCACAAAGCTGAAAAACTAGCAACAATAACATATCATATCCCCGGAAATCACAACGTATACAACGTTCTGGCCGCTTGTGTCGCTGCACTTCATGCTAATGTGGCTACAAAAGAGTTGCCAAATGCTGTTTCTGAATTTTACGGTGCAGCCCGGCGATTTGAAACTTTATACGAAACTCCAGAACTAGCTATTGTTGACGACTACGCACATCATCCAACAGAAATTAAAGCAACTCTTAGGGCTGCAAAACAAACCCGTTATAAAAACATCTGGGCAATTTTTCAGCCTTTTACATATTCCCGAACAGCAGCATTGTTAAAAGATTTTGCCGATGTTTTAAAGCTAGCTGATCATTGTGTAATTACCGAAATTATGGGCGGCAGAGAAATTAACACTTTAGGCATCTGTTCACAAGATTTTGTTGCTTTAATGCCAAATGCTAAATATATTCCTAACTTCGATGATATTTGTGAATATATTACTAAAAATGTTCCTCAAAACACTTTGATTATAACCCTAGGCTGTGGCAATATATACAAAGTTTCCCATAAGCTTGCTCAACAACTTAAAGGAGAAGAAAATGAATAAATTTATTATAACAACTGATTGTGGTACAGATATAAATGAATATTTTTTTAAAAAATACAACATTTCTAGAATCGATTTTCCGGTCTTTTTAAATGGCCAGCCGTATGTAAACCAAAATTATCGCGACTTTTACCAGCAGATGCGAGCTGGCACTGCCATTCCTTCTACTTCATTAATAAACCCAGAGGAAGCTTCTACTTTTTTAGAGGACTTTTTAGCAAGTGGAATGGATATCATCCACATTACACTCTCCTCTGGTATAACAGGTACATATAACAGCTTTTTAGCCGCGGCTGAAAAGCTTAAAGAAAAGTATCCTAATCGCCAAATTGCTATTATAGATTCACTATGTGCTTCTGCCGGGCAAGGGCTACTTTATATAAAAGCTTTAGAGTTACAACAAGCTGGTAAAAGTTATGATGAAATTAATACCTGGCTTTTAAATAACCGCCTAAACATTATTCACTTGTTTACCGTAGATAGTTTATTCTACCTGCAACGCACTGGGCGCGTTTCTAAAACAACCGCTATAGTTGGTACTGCATTAGGTGTTAAACCCATTATGTATGTAGACAATAATGGAAAGCTTCTTGTAAAATCTAAAGTGCGCGGCAGACGTAACTCCATCGATACTATGGCTAACTGGATTTCACAATTTTATGATAAATTTAACAATCCGTTTATGTTTATTGCACATGCAGATTGCGCCGAAGATGCTAATTATTTTGCTCAAGTTATTCAAAAACAATATTCTTGCGATGTTTACATGGCAGAAATATCCCCTGTAATTGGTGCTCACAGTGGTCCTGGTATTTTGCATGTTGCATTTTATGGTTCTGCAAGACCTTAACCGTATGCTTTAAATTCAAAAAAGCGTAAAATATCCACCAACAATTGGTGGATATTTTTAATATAATCTAAAACCGTAAATGTTTTACTTGCCTAATATCGCGGCCGTAGAATTTTAAAACATAATATTCCCCTAAAAGCCGTGAGGCAACCCGTTCTTCATATTGATCTACTATACGCTGACCGGAAAGATTAGTATTAATTATCGTCTGCTTTTGTTGCATAAGCCGTGTATTTATTATATTATATATAGACGCTACGCTAAACGAACTTATCGGTTCACCCCCCAAATCATCTATAACCAAAAGGTCACATTTCAAAAATGAATCCATGGAATATTTACTCTGTTCATTAAAGCTAAACCTATGTTCTTCTAAACTCAATATTAATTGAACTGCAGAAATATAAACCACACTGTATCCTTTTTTCAGAACTTCTTTAACAATAGCTAAAGAAAGGTGAGTTTTGCCAAGCCCTGTGCCACCGCCAAGTAATAAATTAGGCAATTCTTTTGAAAAATTTTTAGCATATTTTCTGCAAAAGTCCAAATTCTTTTTGGCTTGTTCCTGTGGTGTTATAGGTTCTTTCAACCCTGGTACCAGATTAGTATCGTAATAATCTAGCCTAAAATTATCAAACGAAAATTTGTCAAGTTGTACCTTCATATTCAAATCTTTTGCCGCTTCATTTATCAACAATTTTTTCAAACAATCACAGAAGCCATTTGTTAAATAACCTGTATCTTGGCATTTTTCGCAACAATATCTACATTTTAAGTAATCTTTTGTAATGCCGTTTTCTTTAAGCAAATTATCTCTCTTTTTTTGCAATTCTAAACTTTTGAGTTTAAATTGTTTAACCTGTTCTGCGGTGCCACCATTAGCTACTGCTTTAACCGCCAGAAGAGAAACTTTTGCGATCTCTTTACTCAGTTTACCTAACTCTTCAATACTCTCAAAAATTCTTTTTCTCTTTTCCCGCACCTCTTGCTCTGCCTTGTTGCGCCTATCTTCTAAAATTTTTAATGCATTTAAGAATACTCGTTCCGAATAAACCATATTTTTCTCCTTTAAAATCACAGTTTATTTATGTCATCTTGGCTGAGTGAAGAAAACTCCGGCTCGTTTTTATGTGATCTAAACTTTGCCTTACCCGTTTTAAAATTCCTTACAGTATTTTGTTTGGTATCTAAATCTTTTACCGTTTTAATTCCATCCTTATACCAATTATTCAATATGCCATTAACATAATGCACATTTGCCTTCTCTTTTTGTAGCTTAGCAAGAGTACACGCTTCTTTTATTAAAGCCTGCCCAAATTCCATTTCAGTTTGCCAGCTTTCTATAACCGCCTTTTGCACATTGGTTAATGTTTTTATATGTAGCTCTGTTTTAACAAATGTTTGCAACTCATTTGCTTTGTTAACTCTTTTTATATATTCCTCTACCAATTCCAATGAATTTATACCTATTTCGAACCAAATTCTGGCTTGATTTTTAATGGCTTGAGCTGAGCTTTTACCAACAGTTGCACAATATTTTAGTAGATAAAGAATTAGTTCCGGTTGCATACCTAAATTAAGGTTAAAATCTATTACATTTAACATATCAAATTGGTTAGGCAGTCTGCCCAAAATTGCAGGCAATTGCTCTATTATAAATTTTAACTCTTTAGACTCGTTTAAAATTTGCGTGAGCTCTTTTGTTGTAAGTTTTAAATTTAAAAATTCTGCTTTTATTTTTTGTTTTTCTTTCTTTTCTAAAAGTCCACGTGCTAGCCAAAATTTAAAACCCAATTCAACTTCATGCACAGTTAAGCTTAACTTTTTCGCCAGCTCTTCTTCGGTTAACCTAGGATTTTCTAGCAATAAAAGTAAGAGCTTGAGCTGATATTCGTTACATTCATTTAAATATTGTTCCACTACTTCAGATGGCACTAAAAAACTTTTGCTGCTTAAAATACAATTTATCTCCGCCATAAGACCTCCAATTTACAGCTCAAAATCCTCTTTATTAAACTGTTGCAACTTTGGCTCCGGATTGGGAACACGTTTTAAAGGGTTATATTGAAATTTTTTGCAACTATAATCAACTTTAACAACCCCTCGATTACCGCATATCAAAAGCTTATTATCAACCAACTCGGTGGAATCGCTACAATATTTACATAAAGGTTCAATGTTCTTATCAAACAAATTCTTCCGCAAAATTCTGCTCCTCTCTTTAAAAGTTAACATTCATCAATTGCAAAAACTTCACATAAGCCTGCATCCATCTTAACAAAAGCTCCCGAATCTAAATTTTGAATAGCATCATTAGCCCCAACTATAATTGGAATTTTATAGCTGTTTACCAGTAGATCTAATTTCTCTTCTTCACTATAACTTTCTGTTATAACTCCACCTGCTACTTTAATATAATTCCTTAGCAAGCTCAAATTCAGATCTGTTACTAAAATTTCACCTGTTTGTAAACTTTCTGCCACCTCTTGCACACTTTTGCATATTCTAACTTTTCCATAACCCACCAAATCATTTATTCCTATACCAGATAAAAGTTGGTTCCCTATTGTGTATGGGCTTAAAAAAGCATTGCCACCAAAAACCGGCACATTTAAACCATTTACAAGAATTATCGTATCGCCATCTTTTAATATATCTTTAGATTTTAAATTATTTATCTCTTTTAAAATCATTTGATCTACTTTTTCTTTGCTTTTAACACAAACCGGTGTAATTCCCTTTAGCATGTTCAACTGGCGGCAAACAGTGTTATCTTTAGCACATGCTATTACATCTACACTAGGATTAAACTCTGCAATTGCTCCGGCAATTGCACCTGTTTTTGTTAATATTAAAATCAATGCTGCATTTAAATCTTCTGCCATAACAACTGCCGCATGTGCTGTAGCTAAGGTACGGTCATAATTATTGGCATTTTCATATTCTACTTTTCTCAGTTTATATATATCTAAATCTGCTCTGTTAACAATTCGCCCCATAACCTGCAAAGATTCAATTGGATAATTGCCTGCCGCTGTTTCTGCCGAAAGCATTACTGCACTAGCACCATCATACACCGCATTAGCTATATCTGTACTTTCTGCTCTAGTAGGCCTTGGGCTGCCAACCATAGATTCTAACATTTGCGTTGCAACAATTGATGGTTTGCCTAATTTGTTTGCTACATTTATAATCTGTTTTTGTATTATAGGTAATTCTTCAAACGGTATTTCTACGCCCATATCCCCTCTGGCAACCATCACTCCGTCAGCAACTTCTAAAATACTTTCTATATTATCTATCCCTTCGCGGTTTTCAATTTTTGCGATTATCTTTATATTAGATTGGTGCTTATTTAATATATCTTTAAGCTCTAGCACATCTAACTGCGTTCTAGTAAATGAAGAAGCAATGAAATCAAAACCCAAGTTTATGCCAAATAGAATATCTGCATGGTCAGTTTCATCTATAAATGGCAACGAAAGTCTTAAATTAGGGAAGTTAACTCCCTTTTTATTAGATACAAATCCGCCACGAATAACCTTGCAAATAACATCTGTTTTTGTTAATTTTTTTACCTCTAGCTCAACAAGTCCGTCATCTATAAAACAGTGTGCACCCAGCTTTATATCTCGCATTATCTCTTTATAGCTTAAAGATACACACTGTTTGTCACCTAATATATCTTCTGTAGTTAAAATAAACGTCGCTCCATTTTGCAGAAACACTTTCGAATCTTTAAAATTCCCCAACCTCACTTCTGGGCCCTTCGTATCTAACATTGTGGCTACATTTACATCCAATTCTTTGCTAAGCTTTTTAATTATTTCAAACATTTCCTTGTGAGCATCTAAAGTCATATGAGAAAAGTTAAAACGCGCAATATCCATCCCATTAAGAATTAACTCTCTCAATTTCTCTTCACTTCTAACTTTAGGGCCTAATGTGCAGATTATTTTTGTTTTCCTCACTGCCAAACCTCCATTGATAACGTTA
>JBJEZM010000024.1:0-4649 GCA_051887395.1 Oscillospiraceae bacterium
AAGCGTCGAATCTCTTAGCGTCGCGGATATCGTTAAAAAAATCAACGGAAACTCCTAGCATCCATGGGCCAATTAGAATTAACAAAACTCCCAGTATTATAATTTTTGGGATAAATGTTAAAGTCTGTTCATGAATTTGAGTAGCTGCCTGAAAAATTGATATGATAAGCCCTATGATCATGCTGATGAGCAAAATTGGAAGCGACAGCTTAAATGCCACCAAAACTGCTTCGTTGAATATTAATGTTGCATCACTCGAATTCACGCTAATTCCTCCACAGAGTTATTACCTAAAGCTTGTTACTAACGATTTGACTAATAAATTCCAGCCATCTGCCAAAATAAATATTAAAATCTTAAATGGCAGTGAGATCATTGCCGGCGGTAACATCATCATTCCTAAAGACATAAGAATACTTGATACCACCATATCTATTATTAAAAATGGCACGAACAAGCAAAAACCCATTATAAACGCTCGCTTGAGTTCACTTATAATGAACGCTGGTACCACAACTTCTAAACCAATATCTTCTACTTTTTCTGGCCACTTTGATTTTGAAATGTTTAAAAATAACGCCATATCTGCTTTTTTAGTTTGTTTTAGCATGAAACTTTTCATCGGTATTGTTGCCACTTTGATCGCTTGCTCTTGTGTGAGTTCACCATTCTTATATGGTGTATATGCTTGCGTGTCTATTTGTTTGATAACCGGAGACATTATAAAGGCAGTTAACATTAAAGAAAGCCCCACTATAACTTGGCTTGGCGGAACTTGTGTTGTGCCCATGGCGTTCTTCAAAAAAGAAATCACGATCATTATTCTCGTGAAGCTTGTCATCATTAAAACAATTATTGGTAATAATGATATTAAGGTCGTGAAAAGCAAAATATCTAGCACACTTGTATTTCTGCCATTCATATTTATAGAAACCGCTGGCTCTGCACTGGTTGTGAATGTGCCCAGCAGCAATACTGCAATTGTTAATCCTAATATTTTAGCATAGCGTTTAACTTTTAACAAGATTCGCCCTCCAAAACCAAAAAGTGTATATTAAATTAAACTATTTCTCAGCAGATTTTATTTCTTTTTTAGATTCTAAGCTGTTTAGCTTTGTTGTTAAGAAATCTTTGAAAGAACTGGTGCTCGTTTTCTTTAAAGCAACCAAATCCTCTGCCTCTAATTATTGTTGAATATGAGCCGAAGAATTAGAAACCTCTACCAAAAAATATCGTTTACCGATTTGAATAATGCAGATATAGTTATTCAGCCCTATATGGCATTTGTCTAATATTTTTATATATTTACTATTATTAAAATTCACTGAGTTGCCCAGTTTAAACTTTTTGTTTAAATATATAAGCAGCACAAGCACTGCTAACACTACAATTAATGAAATTATTCCTGGCAAAATAGCCCCTGAATTCATTATAAACACCTTATTATAATTTACTGTTAAAAAATATCTAAAATATCTTTAGGTTTCGCTATCTCTGTTATTCTAACCCCAAAGTTTTCATCTACCACAACAACATCACCTTTAGCAATCTTTTGGCCATTTATAATAATATCTACCTGTGCCCCCGCCTGCCTATCTAACTGGATTATTGTACCCTTGCCATATTCTAAAACTTCTTTAATTTTTTTACGCGTCCTGCCAAGTTCTACACTAACCTCTATTGGTATTGACATAATAAGTTTTAAATTCGACATGTTATTTATTTTTGCATTCTCTTCATCGTCAAATTGTTCAAATTCCACTACTCGTACCTCTTTTTTCTCTGGAGTTTGAACTGTATTTAAAGTCTCTTTATAAGCCTCTGGTATGTTTAAATTGCCTACTGCCTTCTCTTTTGCACTCTCAATTTTATCTTCCATATCTAATGCCCTCCCTAGCCTATTATATATTAGCCTTTCTTTAGGTGTTTCATTTGATTCTGTTGATAATTTTGTTGGCTCTATTTGAGCCATTTCTTTTGATTCTATATTTATATTTTTAAGATTTTGAGTTTGTTCTTGTTCTTCTTCCGCAATGGTTTGCACAATTTTATTTGTCCGCTTAGCCTGGCTAATCGGTTCATTTTCTATATTTTCCCTTTGTAAAGGTTTTTCTGTTCCTTTCTTCTCATTTAGTTTAGAAGCCCTTTTTTCTTTTAATTGCGGAAATAGCTCACAAGGTATTAACAAGCAAAATTCACTGTCTAGCAGCGTTGTTATTGTAAAATTGACATTTATTTTAATCATTTCACTTTTATTAAAACGCCTTGCGTGTTTTTGCAGTGAAGAAAGTAAGAACAAATCTTCGGCTCTTATATCTACTGGATTTTGGGTGTTTTCTGTGCCTATTTTAATATTTAAAAATATCTTTTTGAACAACTCAAAAATTGATGACTTAGTTACCACATTTAACTCGAAATCTTCTTTAGCAATCGGCATATTTATAATGTTGCTCATCAATATTCTAATGTTATCTTTTGAAGAAATAAATAAACCAAATTTTTCTATGTTAGAAAGATGGATAAAGAGATCCGCTCCTATTATTTCTTCATTGCTAAGCTGTGGCACTAATTCAGTAAAGCTCCCAAATTCAACAGATTTTACAGAGCTATTATATTCTAAATTCAAGGTTGTTGAAAAACATTCCTTTATAAATTTAAACAATGAATTTAATTCTAGTGTTACTAAATCAGCTCGTTTTTCCGGTTGCAAATAATCAGCTCCTCCTTTTGTCACAATTGTTTATAATTATAACGTTTCTGTTAATTTAACGGATTTTCTGCCACGGTATATTCCTACTTTACCTAAAAACCATTCCTTACCTTTAATAATAACTTTTACAGATGAATCTGTAAAACTATCTAGCATCATAACATCGCCAGCATGAAGAGACAAAATATCTGCAAATTCTAATTCCGTTTTACCAAGCACCACATCAATTTCAACCTCAGATTCTTTAACATGTTCTAGCATTAAACTTTTTCTTTGGTTGATTTTTTCACTATCTTCTAAACCCATAAAACGATTGCCCAAATTCCTAAATATATTTTCAACCAATTCAACTGGCATGCATATACTGAATTTTTGGGCTAGGTCTCCTATTATTATTTCGAATTCAATGCAAAGGGTTTGTGTATCCGATACAAAATATTTATTTACTTCAGGTATTAAAGCAATTTCTTCTGTGTTTGTAATGAAATCTATGTAATTTGACAATGCAGATTCAAGTATTGGATTTACGTTGGCTATAATAAAATTCTTTATTAAATTTAGCTCTAGTACGGTAAACTTTCTATTGTCTTCTAGTTCGTCATCACCTCCTCCTAATAATTTATTTATTATTGTATAAATTGTTTTATTGGAAAAAGCCATGACAAAATGACCTGTGGAATAACTATCGTTTTCTTTGAGTTTTGTTTCTATAATTGGTAAAATGAAGTTTTCTCTTTTTTCTTGCGAAAACTTGGAATAAACCATCTCATTTATAGACAAAACATCCACCCGCACCGTCGTACGTAGTACTCCCGTTAACTTATTGGCCAATGTTTTTGCAAAACAATCATAAATTGTATTTAAAAGGCGCATATTATCTTTTGTGAAACGTTTAGGTGTTTTAAAATTATATGCCTGTATTTTTTGATCATCACTTTCTAGCATATCTACTGCATAGCCTAACTTTTCTAATTTTGCTTGTTCATCTTTAGATAAACTCCCCGGCATGGTTTTAGCTCCTTTCTAAAACTACATATCTCTTATATTCTTTAAGCTTTTTCTAAATTTTCTACCTCTACTGCACTCAGTTCATCGCTTTCTAAACTGTTTTGTGTATCGTTTTCTTCATTGTTATAATCATTTGGATTTGCATCCTTTTCTGCAATTTCTTTATACAGTTTAGCTACCGACGCTTGTTCTGTATCCATTTCTGAAATGAAAATTTCTACACGTCTATTTTGTGCCTGACCTTCTGTTGTTGTATTATCTCCAATAGGAAAATATTTACCATACCCTTTAGATATAAGCTTAGAAGGCTCTATAATATTCTTGCCCTCAATAAATTCCACAACGCTATTGGCCCTCTCTGACGAAAGAGCTCTATCGGAAATTGGGTACTTACTATCACTTACAACATCTGCTGTATGCCCAGTGACTTGCAGCATACCAATCTTTTCACTTATACCGGAAATTGCATCGCAAAGTTTATCTAAAATTTGCCGTGCTTCCTCTTTCAGTACTGCACTATCTGGCCCAAAGAATATATTACTTTTGAACCTTAAAAACACGTAGTCTGAACCTCTATAAACATTAATTGATTCTGTTAGGTTATTGGTTCTTATGTAATCTCGTAAATGCCTATATAATTCGTCGAAGTCTGTTGCTTGGGCTACTTCTACATCTTCTATAGTCTCTTCTTTTGTTATATCTTGTGCTATCTCGTTATCTTTATTCTTTGTGGATTCTGCCAAGGCTTCCCATTTTTCTGTATTAATTGTGGACATTGAAGTGAGCAAAATAAAAAATGTGAGTAACAAAGTAATCATATCTGCATAAGTGTTAAGCCAAGAACCCGAACCTCCTTCAGCAACTTTCACGCGCCTCTTTTTTCTCAAAAATACCACATCCATTAGAAAAAAATTAAATTATTATATTAATA